>JAAYRC010000141.1 GCA_012518975.1 Clostridiales bacterium | reverse complement strand
CTTGGCTTCCTTCTATGATATCATCTTCATCCTTAGCTTGGCTTCCTTCTATAATGTCACCTTCATCCTTAACTTGGCTTCCTTCAGTGGTCTTATCCTCATCAGCAAGCTCTGTTTTACTGCCACAAGCAGTTAATAATAAACTTATAAGAATAAATCCAATACATAATATGTATTTGTTTCTATTAATATATTTTTTAGTCAATACCATATACCCTCCTTGAACCTCTCACAACTAAAGTCACGAGCCTTCTTCTTGTATTAATAAAGTGTAGCTTAAAACATGCCATCAGGATTGTTGCAACCGGATTATGTCTAGATTAATAGCAAGATACGAAAAAGCGGAAAGTCTATTCTACATAGCCTTTCCGCGCTTAAAACAATGGAGCTGGCGGGAGTCGAACCCGCGTCCGAAAGCCCTTCCATTGCAGTCTCTCCCATTACAGTCAGTCTATTATGTGTGGCCTATCCACACTGTTCCCTCTACTAGACGCCGACAGACAGGCTTCCAGTTTCGGTAGCTTCATAAATCTTTTATCACCTCAAAGCTTTGGAGATAAAGGTCCCTACTAGTTTGATGCCGGGATCTTAAGCCGTAGGACGCCTAAGGCCGACAAGAGCTGCAATTAAGCAGCTGCTAATTCGTAATTATCGTTTGCGTTTAATTTTAAGTTCTAAGTTGATGACGCAGTCCTAGTCTGCGAATGGCTACCACAATTTCAAAACCCCCGTCGAAACCAGTACAACCCCTAACTTATGATTATACCTGTTTTCAAACACATATATATGATATAACTATTATTGCCTCTTGTCAAGCAATAAGCATATGGGATTTTTAGTAAAGATTTTTTACTTTGAATTCTCTTTCTGTTTCTCTTCTTAAGTCCTTCTTAGCAATATCATGTCGCTTATCATAAAGCTTTTTACCTTTTGCCAGTCCAATCTCAAGCTTGACCAAGGATCCCTTAAAATACACCTTAAGGGGTACCAGGGTATATCCCTTTTGTGCCAGCTGTCCTCCTATTTTATTAATCTGATACTTATGCAGTAGTAGTTTACGTACCCGTAATGGATCCTTATTAAAAATATTTCCCTTTTCATATGGACTTATATGCATTCCATATATAAACATCTCAGAATTTTCAATCTTAATAAAGGATTCCTTAATACTACATTTTCCCATTCTCAAGGACTTGACCTCAGTGCCATGCAGTGCTATTCCAGCCTCATACTTATCCTCTATAAAATACTCAAAATATGCTTTTTTATTGTTTGCAATTAGCTTTATATTTTCCCCCACTAATTATCATCCTCCACAAATACAAAGTCTATTGTCCTAAGAAACTTGTCTGCATTGACAAGCTCTACAGTAACAGTCTGACCCAACTTATAGGTCTTCTTGGTATGCTCACCCACCATCTGATAGCGTTCATCGTCGTATAGGTAATAATCATCATCCATATCACTTACACGGACCATCCCTTCTATGGTATTAGCTAGCTCTACATAAATCCCCCATGAACTTATACCTGAGATAACACCTTCAAATGTATCCCCAATATAATCCATCATGTACTCTACCTTCTTCATCTTCTCCACTTCACGTTCGGCCTCATCTGCCCTACGTTCAGTCTTACTAGAATGATTGGCTACCTCATACAGTATTTTTTCATAATGGCTTCTTCTTTCTTCATCTAGCTGTCCTCTGATATTCTCCTTAATTATCCTATGAATCTGCAGGTCAGGATAACGGCGGATAGGTGAAGTAAAATGACAATAATACTTAGCTGATAGTCCAAAATGTCCTGTATTAGCTACGGTATATTTGGCCTGCTTCATAGACCTAAGTGTCAGACGGCTAATCAATGCTTCCTCTGGTGTATCCTCGATTTTATTAAGAAGCTTTTGTAGTTCCTTAGGATGGATATCCTCTGTCCCAACCTTTATACTATAACCAAAGTTATGAATAAAGATAGAAAGAGCCCTAATTTTCTCCTCATCAGGATTATCATGAGTACGATAAAGAAAGGGTATCTCCTGCCAGAAGAAATCCTCAGCTATAGTTTCATTGGCTATCAGCATAAATTCTTCTATTATCTTGGTAGCCCTGTTTCTCTCATAAGGTCTTACCTCCACAGGCTTTCCATTATGGTCTACGATTATCTTACTTTCTGGGAAATCGAAATTAATAGCACCCCTCCTATGTCTGCGAGCCTTTAAAATCTCTGATAATTCTAGCATAAGCATAAACATAGGAACAAGTTCTTTATATTCCCTACTAACCTCTTCATCATCTTCTTCAATAATCTTGGATACATTTGTATAGGTCATTCGACGTTTTGACTGTATTACAGTTTCAGCTATCCTATGTCCAATAACATTTCCCTTAGAATCTATATCCATAAAACAACTTAAGGCTAGACGGTCCACCCCAGGGTTTAATGAACATATTCCATTGGAAAGTTTATGCGGAAGCATAGGAATTACCCTGTCTACTAGGTAGACACTGGTACCTCTTTTTAGGGCCTCCTTATCTAAGGCTGCTCCTTCTTTAACATAATGGGTAACATCTGCTATATGCACACCCAGACGATAGATATCCCCTTCCTTGCTTAAGGAGATTGCGTCATCTAAATCCTTTGCATCCTCTCCGTCTATGGTAACTATCTGAAGATCCCTGATATCCAGACGCTTATTTATTTCTTTAGGGTCAATTTCATCTCCTATATAATCCAAGACACGAAATACATCCTTTGGAAATTCTACAGGTAGGTCGTAGGCCTTAACCACAGACATAATATCTACTCCCGGATCATTTCTATGGCCTATAATCTCAATGACCTTACCCTCAGGCTTATGGTCATCATCCCCATAGTTAGTGATTGAAACCACGACCTTATGGCCTGTAACAGCACCATTTATATGGTCTTTTGGTATGAAAATATCAGATCCAAATTTCTGGTTGTCGGGAACAACAAATCCAAAACTTTTTCCCTTCTCAAAGGTACCAACAACCTCCTTCATACCTCTTTCAAGTATTTGAAGTACAGTACCTTCCTTTCTTTTACCCTTCTTTTCATTACTAATCATGATAGATACCTTATCACCATGCATTGCTCCTTTGGTGTAGGCCTCTGGTATAAATATATCCTCAGCTTCTCCCTCAATTATAACGAATCCAAATCCCTTTTGAGTACCTGAAAACATTCCTATCTTGATAAAGTCTCCAGGTCTTGTGTATCTTCCCTTATGGTCCAAGACAATAAAACCCTCAGATATCAAAGTATCAAGTACCTGTTTTAGTTCATGCTTTGACTCCCTGGGAACCTGTAGTAATCCCACAATATCCTTATACCTCATGGGTTTATACTTTTCGTCCTCAAAAAATTCTCTAAGCATGTTTTTTCTTTCTTCAATCTTATTATCTTTCATATAATCTCCCATTTATTAATTGTAATATAATACTAATAATTAGTTGTCAAATTACTATTTATAGTATACCATATAATGAATGATTTTAATATTTTTTGTTATTGCCATAGGTCAATAAGAGAAAGCTGCTTTCCTAAAAGGAAAAAGCTGCTGCTAAACTAGTGTGATCTTAGTTTTGCAACAGCTGTTTTTATTATACTTGTAATATTACCAATTGAGATTAAGTATTACTGAGAGTACAATAAATAATGTAGCAAGTATCTTGGTTACTCTTTCTAGCATACCCTCTGCAGAACGCCCCTTGTTCTTACTCCAATATGAATCAGAAGCACCTGTAAGGGCACCAGATAAACCTGTTGATTTACCTTCCTGCTTTAATACGATAAATACTATCGCCGCACAAATACCGATATATACTATTTGAACTATAGCTCTTAAAACGTCCACAACATATCCTCCAATCTATACACCTTCCAAAACTACGCCTATTCTATCACAAAACGTATTTAATTTCAACATATTTTTCTATTTTGGCTAACTAATTAATGACTTAAGGTCCAAAACTTAGGCTTAATATCCCTACTTTTTAATCAATAGAGACTTACCTGTCATATCTTCAGGCTTTTCCATTCCCATCATATCAATCATGGTTGGAACGATGTCAGCTAAGCAACCGCCCTCAGCCAGGGTATAATCATTATCATAGTTGACGAGTATAAATGGTACTGGATTAGTTGTGTGGGCAGTAAATGGCTCACCTGTATTATAATCTAGTAACTGCTCGGCATTTCCATGGTCTGCACATATAAACATCTGACCATCTACAGATAAAAGAGCTTCCACAGCCATTCCAACACACTCATCCACCGCTTCTATCGCTTTAATCGCCGCCTCAATTATTCCTGTATGTCCTACCATATCTGGATTAGCAAAGTTTACAACAATAACATCATATTTTTCTGACTTAATTGCTTCAACTAAATTCTCTGCCACCCTGTAAATACTCATTTCAGGCTGTAGGTCATAGGTATCAACCCCAGGAGAATCTACTAGTATTCTGTCCTCACCCTCATATGCAACCTCAATACCAGCATTAAAAAAGAAGGTTACATGAGCATATTTTTCTGTCTCTGCAAGTCTTAACTGTTTCATCTTATGCTTTGCCAAATACTGACCAAATGTATTATCTATAGCTACTTTATGGAAAGCTACCAACTTATTAGGAATTGTAATATCATACTCTGAAAAGCAGACATAAGTCAAATTAATCCTCTTACCACGTTCAAACCCTTTAAAATCAT
>JAAYRC010000140.1 GCA_012518975.1 Clostridiales bacterium | reverse complement strand
GCCATTTTCACTTTCATAAAAATGCATAGTAAGAACACTGCCTCGAACATCATCCTTGGCTTTGCATATGACATCCCCATCAATACCCCATATAGGGTTTATCCAACTGTCTCTTTCCTCATACCTTACATTATATTGGGTTTTTGCCTTGTTTACCTTCAGTACATAGGCCATACGATTCATACATTTAGCTTCCTGAAAGGGTAATTCAGGAAGTGGGGTATCTTCTCCACCCACATAGAAAACTGGCACAGCTATATCTTGATTGATATCTTGTATAGGCTGACCATATACATTAAGACCCACATCAAATGTTGCGCTCATAGGTGCTAAGCCTGCAAATACTATCGGATATTCCTGAAACAAATCCCAGGTCTTACAGCCACCCATGGAGAATCCTGTTGAATATATTCTCTCACTGTCAATATTATATTTCTCTTTTAGATGTGCAATCAGATCCATGGTCTCTGTTGCAGTGCTATTTAAGTGGTTTTCAACACTCACTAAAAGAAAATCATATTTTGCAACAAGCAAATGCCAATCAGACAAGGCCACCATGCACATAGCAGAATCCCCACCACCATGAAAACACAGTAGAAGGGGCGCTCCCTCTGGCCTATCCATTATACCTTTGTTGTAATATGCCACATACCCTATCTTGTGTTCAATTGTATCTTTATCATCACCATTATTATCAGGTGAGGTTTTTACTAGATGGTAGCCAGGTTCAACTACCATGCCCATTTCTTTCAAATCAGGCTCTACATCCAGATATCCAACCATACGACGATATTTCTTTATAAAGTTATTGAAATCATCTATGTAAGAAGCCGTTTCCTTTATAAGCACATTATCGAGACCTTCTTTCAAGGCCTCGTTAATATCTATAGTATTGCCTATGGATATGAGAGGAATATCCCTTCTCTGTGGTTTTGGGATTATGCTTAAATTTTGCAAGATGCATACAACTGGAGTAATATCTTCTCCTTTACTGTATAGGCCATCACCCCTTATAGTCTTTAGACAATTCTTTGCAATATAGTCTGCAGATGAGCCAAAGCCATACAAATAACTCCGTAACAATGCAGCTCTAATATATATATCACCCCAGTTACCAGTAAATCTATCACGCATAATGGCTAGGCCATCTTTGTAATACTGGCTGATTTTCGTTTCTGATATTATAGAGGCAAATAAATCATCAGGAGCTGTGAGCCAGCCACCTTCATTAGTTGGATATATAAATACAATACTTCCTCCATACTCACGGGCAATCTCTGCTAGTCCGCTTTCATCAGCGAATTCCTTTGCTTCTTCAAGTGTATATTTATTTTCTTCAAATACAAGCAAATAAGGGGTTATAAAACCATAATTTATAATATCTGTAGGCAAATCGCATTTTGGAATATATACCTTTACTTGGAACTTCTCAAACTTGTTCTCCCATATTTTGCTCCCATCGTCTAGTAGGATAATTTGTGGCATTTCTTTCATAACTATGTTCTCCTTGCATAAGATTTTTATTGTATTATATCTAATAGTTATTTTAGTTTAGTATAGCATTGACATGAATGTTTGACAAGAAATCACATCCTTTAATATAGGGTCTTTTTCATGTCAAGACATTATTCAATTAGTAATTCCGAATCCTTCATAAAATCTCATAAGGTCTTATGATTGTTTTTAGTTAATACATCCCTTATAATATAAAAACAATAACAATTTTTACTCCAATATTATTACAATACAAAGGAGGACACAAAATGCTTAGGCTAAATGCAAGAGATATGCTGGGTAATTCAAAAACATTAGGTCGGCAGTATTTTAATGAGCTTATATTTAATGATAAATCCTACGACTATCAGTTTACAGATGTAAGTTTTAAAAACATAATGGTAATTGGAGATTTTGTATACCAGATACCAGCATTTAAGGAGCTTTATAAAGATGAGCTTATAGGAAACTATTTAGGAGCTTTACCCAAAGAGCTATCTCATTTCTTACAAATAGACTGGGAAGCTCAGCGTGTTATTCATTATGTATATTGTAACGGGAATATTGAAAAGAAGTTAATCGATGATATGATTCAAGTAAAAATTATAAATCTCCTATCAGATTATAGAAATTGGGTAGGCTTTCTGGATGCTAATGGAGACCATATCATAGATCTTAAAAAACCATCGCCAAGTCCACATTTTTCTACTAATATGCTGTTAGGCAATAGGATGGGTTTCCCTTATCCCTTGCAGACAACTCCCAAATCCGTAGTTGATAGGCTAGGGGGTGGAAGCTTTAGGTCCCATGCGGCTACACAGGTATTGGCAACTAGGTGGGATATGCTTCCAGAAGAGAATGGATTCCCTGCTAATAGGCAATTTTATATCATAGAGAAGGGAAAGCAAATTTTTTATTCAGCTAATCCCACAGACGGCAATATCAAATCAGCTGTATGCAGACACTCCAATAATTATTCAGAAATTGAATATATAACTGAATGTGGTTTACAGATAAAAAGAAGAATATTTTTGCTAGCTCAATATCAGGAATTACCAATTGCGACTGAGGTACAGCGTATTACAATCAAAAACACATCAGATAGGAAAAGAGACCTGCGAATTGTAATGACAGGTATGATGGGGTCTCCTGCTCCCGGGGCATTCATGGAGGACGTGGTTTATTCGACGATTATAATGGAATCGGGTATAGTTCAGGATCAAAATGGTGATTTTATGGCATACATACCCAACTACTATCCAAATAATTATCAAAAAGACATTAGATTTATGTCAGGCATGTTTTATATAAAGGGAGAAAAATCATTAGCAGATGAAATAGGGACCCATTATGCTGATTTCATTGGAAATGGTAACCTATACTATCCTCAAGGCTTAATGAAATTATCTAATAAGCTAAGTATAAAAGGTCCAGGATTTATCTCACTAGGTAAGGAATTTAGTTTGGATAAGGATGAGGAGGCTATAGCTGATCAATATGCAGGCCTTATCTCTTTATTGGGAGATGTGGTAGCTGATGAGACTATATTTACCCAGTTACGGGCCTTGCATGATAAATTCTCTAGTAAAGATATGCTTGATAAATGCTTTGAAGATAATAGGGAATGGTATGACCAATATAAATCATACCTTAAGGTAGAATCGCAAAATGAGAAATATAACAATTACATAAACAATAACCTGCCCTTCCAGGTTTTATATCAAACCTTTGTATCTAGGTCATTTGATTTAACACAAAAGGGATATAGGGAGATTGGATTTAGAGAGATTCAAGATATCTTTGCTTCTATGTATTATTTTATGTCTATGGGTAAAGAGGATTTTGTAAAGGAATTACTTACACAATGGGCTGAGAAGGTATTTGAATCAGGATACTGCTACCATAATTTCTTTTGGGAGGGTAAAGAGCCAGGAAAATGGTCCGATGATGGACTATGGCTCTTACAAGCAATATATAGATATGTCCAGTTTTCCCAAGACAAGGATTTTCTAAATCAACTAATTAATATACCAGAAACAGATGGGAAAAAGAGAAGTATATATGATACCCTAAAGACAATTACTCATTATTCAAGTAAGATATCTATTGGAAAACATGGACTGCCCCTTATAGACTTTGCTGACTGGAATGATTGCTTAAAGGTTGACTCTGAATACTTATCAGGTAAGGACAAAGAGAATATGAAGGGGCCTATAGATAAATATTCGGAAAGTGTTATGAATGGCTTTCTTCTAAAATTAGCTATGGATCATATGAAAGAATTTGCCCAACTTATGAATGATTCTGATTATGAAAAGGAGCTTGACTCAAGTATTGATAGATTAAGTCATTCTCTACAGGCGCATTGTTGGAAGGAGGATTTCTTTGCCCGTGTACTATTCAATCGTTATGGTGATGACATAACATATCTTGGTGCAAAGAATGATGGATTTTCCAGTGACAAAGATATAGATGGAACTTATTTCTTAAACTCCTTTAGCTGGTCAATTTTATCTGGGGAAGCCACTGAGAACCAGATAGATATAATGCTAAATCAGGTTGAAAGCCACCTAAAGAAGCCCTTTGGATTTGTACTTATGAGTCCAACAGACCTATCAAGAGTATCTAAGAGTACAGCTACAGGAGAGTATTTTCCAGGAGATAGGGAAAATGGAGGTATCTTTAAGCATGCATCCATGATGGCTACAGCAGCCATGATAAAGGCGGCTAAGGAGGTAGAGAATAAGGATCTTGCCATAAGACTTAGAGACTTAGCATACTGGATGGTTGATAAGACACTACCTTATAGTACATTAGATAATCCCTATGAGCTTTGCGGTAATCCTAGATGGTGTACCCAATATATCAATAGCTTTACGGGTGAGCATATTGGCCCTACCTTAAGTGGAACATCTACATGGCTTATTCTTACCCTTTTTGAGATGCTAGGAATAGAGTACCAGGGTGATAAGTTGATTCTAAATCCATTATTATCTCATGAAGAGGAAAATATAAGCTTTACTTTAAGATACCTAGATAGCCAGTACACAATATTAATTGATAAACCGAAAGGCTTCTATAGACTAAAGGACTTTAACTATTCTATATCGCTTGATGGTGATAAGATAGAGACCAATGAAATCAAGCTTACTAATGATGGGAAAAATCATGAAGTTCAGATAAGGTTTTATTAATAATTTTAAGCCATAGATAGTTATATTTATCTATGGCTTATGTATTAAATAAATTGCTTACTTGTGATTTAACTAACTTAGAGTTTCTTTGTATGTTTGATTTCAAAATAATCTATTGAATTGAAATTTGGAAGTATAGAAGCCAAGTATATATGGCATAAACAATGTGTTTTTCTTTTTTCGACAAGTTCTTATCATCATGAAATTCTTTATATACTGAAGTAAATTCTTTTATAGCGTATTCAGGATCATTGTTCACTGTTTTTGTATTCTGTATATAGAGTGAAGCAAATATAAATATGATTACTTTTTTCAAGCCTACTTTGGGTGTGCTTGCCTTGATAGATGGCTCAAAAGATAAAATAACACAGGAAATGATTGAAATCACCAACTGGCTCTCCCGTCAAAGAGGATTTGGCTTCTTTAGCTCAGTCACAGCAAAGCAGAGATTGATGTACGCAGGAATTATAACACAGCTTGAATATATTAATACTGATGCAATGCAATCCACAGCGCTAAATAGTGCAATTTCACTTATTGCAGCACAGGAAGCAGCCATGTGTGCAGCGATTGCTGCCAGTGTAGAAGCAAGTTCAAGTGAGTCATAATAGATGGTATTGTGTATATCGAAGTACAACGATAATAGAATAATCGCTTTAAAATGCAACGATAAGCTTATCGTTGCATTTATTATATGCCAACAATGATAATGGAGAAATAATATTTGGAATAGATGTGATGAATATTAAGTTAGCGTAGCAAGGCCCATGTATAAAATCTCAATATTGTGTCAAACTGAAAAGGATGGAATGAAAACTAACCAGAGTGGGGGCAGGATATATGACTAAATTTCATGGGGCCAATAAAAAGAGCTGTTACTTCGAAGGATGGTATTTTAGAAATCAAAATGATTCAGAGGTCATATCCTTTATCCCTGCTTTTCATATAGATGATAAAGGAAAAAGGTCGGCCTCCATCCAGATGATTATGAATACTGATTCAGATAGCATTACTTATCCAATTGATGATTTTGCAGTCTCAGCTAAAAAACAACTAGGAGTACGAATTGGTAAAAACATATTTACTAGAGAAGGCATAATTCTAAATATTTTGACAGAGCGAGTTACAGTGATAGGTGAACTTGTATTTAGCAAGTTTGTACCACTAAAATATGATATTATGGGACCATTTAAGTATATTCCTTTTATGCAGTGTCGTCATAGTATTTATAGTCTAACCCATAACATCACAGGAAGGTTAACTGTAAATGGGAGAGAGATTATATTTAATCAAGGCTTGGGGTATGTAGAGGGTGACAGAGGAATAGAGTTTCCAAAAGATTACCTTTGGACACAATGCAGTTGGCGTACCAAAGGAAATAATGCAGTTGTGATATCAGTAGCTGATATTCCGATTGGGAAAGTAGCATTTAAGGGTTGCATAGGAATTGTATATTATGGTGGTAAAGAATATCGGCTGGCAACTTATTTAGGAGTGAAAATAAGGAGATATAACAAAAGTGAATTGTGGGTGCAGCAAAATGGATATGATTTGCAAGTAACCTTGATAGATGAGAACCCACATAACTTGCTTGCACCAGTCAAAGGAAATATGACCCGTACTGTTTATGAAAGTATTGACTGTAGAATACGATATAGGTTTATGGTTAATAGAAATGTGATATTTGATTTTATTGGGAGGGGAAGTTTTGAGAGGGGACTGTAAGTTATAATATT
>JAAYRC010000139.1 GCA_012518975.1 Clostridiales bacterium | reverse complement strand
TACAGCTCCACCCTACCTTCAAGAGCTCGAAGAAGTGTCACCTCATCAATATACTCCAAGTCACCGCCAACCGGAATTCCACTAGCAATTCTGCTAACCTTTATTCCTGCAGGCTTTATCAACTTACTTATATACATTGCTGTGGCCTCTCCCTCTAGGCTAGAATTGGTTGCTATAATAACCTCATCCACATCCTGCTGAAGACGCATCATAAGCTCCTTTAGCTTAATATCACTAGGGCCTATTCCCAGCATGGGTGAAATCGCACCATGGAGGACATGGTATACCCCCTCATATTTACCAGTCTTTTCATAGGCTGCCAGATCTCTAGGACCCTCCACCACCATTATCTGCCTCTTGTTCCTTCTATGAGAGGAACAGATTGGACATAGTTCTTTATCAGTTAATGTAAGACAGTCCTTACAATACCTTACATTCCTTTTAGCATCAATAATAGAGCTAGATAATACAGCCACCTGGTCTTCAGGCATATTTATGATATGAAAAGCAAGCCTCTGGGCTGTCTTTGCACCAATGCCCGGAAGCCTTGAAAGCTCTTCTATTAACTTGCTTATTTGACTGCTATAGTGATCCATTAGAATGGAAATCCTCCCAAACCACCTAATCCGCCTGTAATCTCGCCCATTACCTCTGAGCTTTCTTCCTCCATTAATCTTAATGCTTCATTGGTAGCGGCAACAATAAGATCCTCTAACATCTCAACATCATCTGGATCAACAACCTCCTGTGATATCTTGACAGAAGCAACTTCCTTCTTACCTGTGACGGTTACAGTCACAGCACCACCACCGGAACTAGCCTCCCAGGTCTTCTCCTCAAGCTCCTTGGTCTTTTCCTCCATTTGCTTTTGCATACGCTGTGCCTGCTTCATCAAATTATTCATATTTCCGGGTATGCCTCCACCAGGAAATCCACCTCTTCTTGCCATTTTAATAAACTCCTTTCCTTCTTAAGAGTAATCTTTATCTCATATTATAATATGAATCCTTATGTTCTTCTATATTAATTTATAAAATATAAGCTTAATATATTTTTCTATTATGTTCTTTATTTTTAAAATATAAGCTTAGCCAATGACATAGCTTACCTTACTACTCATACTGAATAGGTACTTTAATAATCTTAGTAAGGTCTACTACATCACTCATACTCTCCTTATCCTTATCAAGGCACCTTACATTAATCTGAACAGTCTTTTGTAGCATATCGGAGATAGTATCATGGATAACCTTCATATTGGTCTCTCTATCTATCATGTCCTTATCAAGAGTATCAGCCACCACAATCATAACTCCCTTATTATCATCTATACTTAGGGTGGCACTCCTAAGAACCGAAGCCATTGCTGGTGCTTTTTTTGATATCTGTGTTATCAATTTGTTCCAGCTAGCAGCTACCCTTTTAAGGTCCTCTGGAAGGGCTTCAGGTAATATCTCCTGTCTCTTTATTGGCTCTGTCTCCTCTATAGCAGACTCCTTAGAAGAATCATTTGACTTGCCTCCAGACTTAATAAAAGTACCCTTTTCCAGCTTATCCTCTAAAATCTTTATTCGGTTAATAAGGGATTCATAGTCCCTCTCCATCTGAGGCTTGCAAAGCTTAATCAAGGCAATCTCTAGAGGAACCCGCTTTCTAGCTGCATAACGAATTTGATTTGACAATTCAGAGAACACCCTAATATACCTCATCAGTATCTCATCCTCTATAGACTCTGCTTCCTGCTTAAGTAGCATAAGATTCTCTGTGGATATGTCTATAATGATATCATTTATATTCTCAGTGGTCTTAATCAATAGAAGATTTCTTAGATACCATATAAAATCTATAACAAATTGGGAAAGCTCACGCCCAGCTGTTTCTACCTCGTCAAGTATCCGTATGCACTCCGATACATCCTGTCTGTTAACAGCCTTCAATAGCTGAGAAAAAACCCTTGTATCTACTGTTCCAAGTACATCTAGTACATTGTCATAGCTTATGGATTTGCCTATATAAAAGGAGATACATTGATCTAGTAAGCTTAAGGCATCCCGTAAAGAACCATCTGCCACTCTTGCAATATATCTTAAGGCCTTATCTTCTACCTCATGCTTTTCCTCTTCCATCAGCTCTTTAAGACGGTCTGTTATAACATCTATAGTAATTCGTTTGAAATCATATCTCTGACACCTGGATAATATGGTTACTGGAATCTTGTGGACCTCTGTGGTTGCAAGGATAAATATTACATAAGAGGGTGGTTCTTCAATAGTCTTTAAAAGAGCATTAAAAGCACCGGAAGAAAGCATATGAACCTCATCTATAATATATACCTTGTATTTTCCTTCAGTAGGTGAGTACCTAACCTCCTCAACAATCTCTCTTACATTGTCTACACCATTGTTGGAGGCGGCGTCTATCTCAATCACATTCATAGAGTTACCTGCTATGATTCCCTTGCAGACATTACATTCATTACAAGGATTACCTTCATGAGGCGCTTCACAATTAACGGTCTTTGCAAATAACTTTGCAACCGTTGTCTTACCAGTTCCCCTGGTCCCAGTAAATAGATAGGCATGTCCTATCCTAGCTGATCTTATTTGATTTTGAAGTGTTGTAACTATATGGTCCTGGCCTTTTACATCCTTAAAATTATCTGGCCGGAACTTCCTATAAAGAGCCATGTACGACATAAATAGTTCCTTTCTAATAAAGGGGCTTCCTAGTTCATTACTAGAACAGTAAGCCATCCTTGACTAAATATAGATTATACCATTAAAATGGCAAATAAACAAAGGTTTGCCTGTTCTTTTATATTATTCCTCAGTAAGTTTTTTCTCAAAATGCTGATAATCCTTACTGTTTTTCCATTCCCCACCCCAAGTAAAGCCCCTACTGATAAATGCTTCATAACAGGAATCATCTTTTGTTATATAATAAATATTATCTAAACTGCGATCAACATATTCTATAGCATTTTCCGGTAGAACTTCCATTTTACCGTCCCTTGTTCTGACATATGGATTATATAGGGGGTTTATATCGATAGCCAAGCCATAACTATGAACAGACCGTCTATTAGTCCCCTCAATCAACCTATAATTAAAAGCTGAGGAGTTATTATCTGCCATAGACTTTAAATCATCTGCATCATAGTCATCTATAAGAAGCATTTTCTCTATTGGATAGGATAAATTATATAAGTCATAAAATATATCTACTACATCCTGTGCAATAGCCTTGTTTACAATCATTTCACCAACATAGGTTAAACCATCAAAACCCATATGAAGCACCCGGATATATCGAAGGTCACTATATGGAATATCAGCATCTTCCTTATAAGATTTTCCGTATATACGGTCTATTATCTCCTGGCTTAAATCATTAACCAAGAATAAGGAATCAAGTACCTCCTGGCTATACTCTGAGGTGTTTATAACAGAGCCAGCAGGATAAGCTCTTAGTTGTTTACTTATCTCCTCTACGCTTAATATCTGAGGCCGACTATTATCAGCTTCATTGGTTTTTTTATAGGTATAAGTATCTATAGGCTCTTTCTTAGTCACATCTACTTCTTCATTACTCATATTGCTATCCTCTTTAAAAAGCACTTCTTCATCTATAATTTTATTACTATCCTGAGTAATTAATTCATCTGAAGTCCCTTTAGGAGTCTGTGAC
>JAAYRC010000138.1 GCA_012518975.1 Clostridiales bacterium | reverse complement strand
GCGATAATAGCCAAGGCCAGCTTAACCCTTGGAGCAACTGATGCATAATCTGTCATCATAAAACAAGCGCCAAGTATTAGTCCACCTGATAAGAGATTCGTTAATATGTCACCTCTAAACATACCCTCATTTGAGAATACGAAGGTTACCAGTAAAACTGTTAATATATAAGCTGCTGTTGCCCCTATATTAACCACTCTACGATAGCATAAATAAGCAAATCCAATAAGTAATAGTAATGCACTAGTTTCACCTAAGCATCCTGGTATGTTTCCTATAAACATGTCCCATTTTGAATACTGGCTTATTGTAGCCTCGCTTTTATATAGTCCTAAAACCGTAGCAGAACTCATAGCATCTACACCTTCATGATATGTGGTTACATAATTTGATATAGAGGCAGGCCAGAGAAACAAAAGTAAAGCCCTTCCCATTAATGCTGGATTGGCAAAATTACTTCCAATTCCACCGAAAAACTGCTTAACTACTACTATAGCAAATACCGACGCAATCATTACTGCCCATATAGGAGTAGTAGAAGGTACATTAAAGGCTAATAATATTCCTGTTACAACAGCACTCCTGTCATTAACTGTTAAGTCTTCCTTCCTTATTTTCTGCCATAAATACTCAGATAATAAGCAGGTAACAACAGCTGTCATAACTAGTATTAATGAATCTATTCCAAAAAAATATACTGATCCCAGTAAGGCTGGAACCAAAGCAAGAATTACATCCTCCATTATTTCCTTGGTTGACCTCTTCATTACAATATGGGGACTGACCCCATGTAATTCCTTACCAACCTTAAGCTTCATATTATCTACTACTCCTCTCTCGTCTCAGCCTATAAATCTCTGTCTTAGCTTCCGTAATTCGATATGCCAGCTCCCTTTTTGCAGGGCAGACATAAGAGCAGCTACCACAACTAATACACTCAGTTGCATAAAGCTTATCACATAATGAGATATCATTTTCTAATGCTGCAAAGTCTATTTTAAAGGGTGCAAGTCCAGCAGGACACACTCTCTCACATTCACCACACCGGATACAGGGAGATTCAATCTTTGCTTCATCCTCTAATATTACTAATCCAGAAGTGATCTTTGATACACTTTCATCTATATCTTCATGACTAGCACCAAGATAAAGGCAGTGACCTGTCATAGGACCTCCTTCTATTACTCTGTTAGTTCTAGCAGTAAATCCACCTGACATTTCAATTAATTCACTAAACCTAGTCCCAATAGGAACCATATAATTACATGGCTCTTTTACCTTGCCGGTAATTGTAACCACCCGGCTTATCAAGGGTTCATTAGCAAATACACTATCTGCTAAAGCCTTGGCAGTACCTACGTTATTAATAATTATCCCTATATCTGCTGGTAGGCCCCCTGCTGGTACTTCCATACCCATAACAGCTTCAACAAGCTGCCGCTCTCCTCCCTGGGGATATCTTGTGGCAAGTATCTTTATCTCAATAGGAAGTCCTTTACCTGAAATAATCTCTTCTAAACTCTTTGCTACTTCCTGCTTATTATCCTCAAAGCATATAATAGCCTTCTGGGCATTTGAAGCCTTGATAAATAAGAGTACTCCATTAATAATAGAATAGCCATGCTCTAACATAAGCATATGATCACATGTAAGATAGGGCTCACATTCAGCAGCATTTATTAATACGCACTCAATCTCTTCCTTTGTCTCATATTTTATATGAGT
>JAAYRC010000137.1 GCA_012518975.1 Clostridiales bacterium | reverse complement strand
TATCCCAGAGAGCAAAGGATCGTCCAAATCCCATAGGAATAACAAGTGTTGAACTGGTTAATGTGGAAGGCAACATTATTAGTGTAAAGGGATTGGATGCCATAGATAATACCCCTTTGATAGATATAAAGCCATACTATCCCATGTATGATTGTAAAGAAGGAGCTATTGTTCCAGAGTGGGTTAATAGGTTAATGGAATCTTATTTTTAGAGGATATATACAAGTGTTTTAAAATTGAGTTAGTATTGAAATCATAAATAATACCGACAAACTATCTGTCGGTATTATTTATGATTTTTAGGTTAATGTGATTAAAGCAATTCCTTAATTTTTTCTTCAATTAAACTTAGATCTTTAGTGGGTTCAAAGCGATCAATTATATTACCATTCCTGTCAATAAGAAATTTGGTGAAATTCCATTTGATATCAGGACTAGACTTGTAGCCAGGCTGGTCTTTAGATAACATATCATCTAGTACAGAAGCTAGGGGATGATCTTCATCAAAACCCCTAAAACCATGAGATTCTTTTAAAAACTTATAAAGAGGATGTGCGTTATCACCATTAACCTCTATTTTGTCATGAATAGGGTAGCTAACACCATAATTGGATTCACAAAACTTCTGAATATCATCGGCTGACTCTGGAGCCTGGTTTTTAAATTGATTACAAGGAAAATCCAAAATTACAAAGCCTTGATTAGAATACTTGTCATATAATTCCTGAAGCTTGCTATACTGAGGAGTAAAACCACATTGCGTTGCAGAATTAACGATTAAAAGAACCTTTCCCTCATATATGCCTAAGTTTATTTCTTCTCCGTTTCTTTCTCTTACATTAAAATCATATACCTTCATACACTACCTCCTTTATTAAATAGATTTATAGTTATAGTTTCTAAGTTTCTTTTATTTGATAATAATATTATGTTCAAAAGTCTAAATTAACATAAGCAAATGTTGTGTGCAAATTAATTGTACACAACCTACATAGCTTTGTCAATAGTTTTATTTTTTTATGTAATAGGACGCGATTTTCCATTGCATAAAAACACCCTGTATAAAACAGGGTGAATAGATATTAGCTTTATCTCTTTTATTCTTTTGATTCTTCATTGCTTTCATTATCCAAAATATTAATATGAATCTTGTCGATTCTATTTTTGTCAACGGCTGTAACAGTGTATTTGATATTATTTTCTGTAACAGACTCACCTTTTTTAGGAAGATGGTCTAGTAGATAAATGATGTGGCCTGCGATAGAGTCATAATCATCAGACTTGGTGTTTATACCCAAGATATCGTTAATATCATCAAGCTTGGTATTTCCATCTACGATGTATTCATTTTCTGATATCACTTGAATACAATCCTCTTCATCATCATCATATTCGTCACGAATCTCACCTACTATTTCTTCGAGAAGATCTTCAATGGTAATAAGGCCAGCAGTAGCACCATACTCATCTAGTACTATTGCTAAAGGAATAGATTCCCTTCTCATTTCAATTAAAAGTTCAGAGGTATTTTTAAATTCATAGGTAAAGAAAGGTTCTCTCATGATATCACTAATCTTAAAATCTTCTTTGTTACCATTATAAAAAAAGATATCCTTAAGATTAACAATTCCTATTACGTTATCTCTGCTTTCTGAATAAACAGGCAGTCTGGTATATTTATCAATAGAGAACTCTTGTATTAGCTGGTCATAAGTAAGGTCTACACTTGCGAATGCCATGTCAATTCTAGGTACCATAACATCTTTAGCTAATGAATCACCAAAGTCCACCACATTGGTTATCATTCTGCGTTCTTCACTTTCTAGAACTCCTTCTTCGTGACTGGCCTCTAGGATTGCCATAAGCTCATTTTCGGTTATGGGTATTGGTTTTTCATTCGGATCTATTTGAAGTAGAAGTAAAACACCATTACATAATTTATTAATTACTATAATTATAGGACTTAATAGCTTTGTAATTATAAATATAGGTCCTGCTATTAGAAGGATAAGCTTTTCGGCCTTTAGGGCTGAGATAGTCTTGGGTATAATTTCACCAAAAATAATAATTAAAAACGAAAAAATAGTAGCTGCAAAAATCCATTTATTGTCCCACATATCAATTGCGAAGGTGGTTGCTAGAACAGCAGCGAATATTTTGGATAAATTATCACCAATTAATAAGGCTCTGAGCATCTTAGGGTCTTCAATCAATTTTAAAGTGATTTTAGCTCCCCTAACATTATCATCAGCAAGGCTCCGGATCCGAAGTTTATTAACTGCTGTAAGCGCAGTTTCTGATGCCGAAAAAAATGCTGATAAGAGTAATAAAATTAGTAATATACCCGCTCGTGCGATGTCACTAGAATCCAATAGATCATCTCCTATAATCAAATAGAATTTTATGTTATTATATACTTTTTAATCTTACAGGATTAGCTATTGAAAGTCAACATATTGTAACCAATTGTCACAGCCTATCTACTTATCTTATATATTAATATTAAATATATTAATTGTGGATTTTATATCTTTACTATTGTTTTTGACTTATAAATAGTGTAATATCAGAGCTGAACATATAGTGTCTAAAAGGCAATAGGGTTTAATCATATATTAACAATAGATAGATTGAGGTAATGAATGAGAAAAAAGTCCCATATTTCACTAGCTAAGCTTTTATTACATAGCAATAAAGAACATAAGATTTTTAAGCATAAGAAGGCATTTTATATTGGAAGTATCTTGCCTGATTTAAAACCGTCATTTTTTACAAGGCGACATACTATTGAGGAAACATTTGATATATTAACTAAAGAGATAAAAAGGATTACAGTAGATTACGATTTTAATAAAGGAATTAGTATGTATTATGCAAGACGTCTTGGAGTTATAACTCACTATTTAGCAGATTATTTTACCTTTCCACATAACTCATCTTATACTGGATCAATGACAGACCATGTTTATTATGAAAAGGAAATGAAATATCAGTTAAAGGAGTACGTTAAAGCAGAGATTAATAATTTTGGTTCAAATCAAGAACATATGCTGGATACATTTGATAAAATTGTCCAATTCATAAAAACAACCCACAAAGAATATCTGGAGGCGCTTAAGGCTGTAAAGCAAGATATACATTATATAATCAAGCTTTGCAGTAAGGTGGTAGCATCCATATTATGTTATTTTAATGTATCCTTAGAAGAGTTGCAGGCAACTGCTGAGCCTTCGTTTCAACTGTAACGTTCTTAATATATAAGGTCTACCATATCAGGATAGTATGGTAGACCTTGATCTATATTGGTTTACTTTTCATTAAACAATTGTCTGCAGAACTTAAAAAATACAAACAGTTAATTAGTTATTGTTGATTAATACGAAGTATATTAGTTATTTCTGCAATATAAAGAATATGGTGATCTCCATTTCTATACCATGTATTATTAAGCTCTTCTTTCAAAACACCAGAACTAAGTGGTTGCCTAAATAGCTTTTTACATATAAGGACATGGTTTGCTTCATCAAAATATGGTGTGCCCTCGTAGTGAACTAATGTTAATCCTGATTTTGTTATCTTATCCTCATTGCGCCCTGAAACTGTTCCAAGGTAATTTAGGGTTTTACGGTAGCTTTTATCCAAAAAGCTCAAGGAAAAGGTATCTTCCCTATCTACGAATTCTCTGGTATATCGTTGAGGTCTAATTACGATATATGCAACATTTTTACCATACATAACACCTAATCCACCCCAGGAAGCAGTCATAGTATTGGCTTTATCTTCATTACCAGCTGTAATCAGCATCCAATCCTTACCTATTAATTGAAAGGGATTTTTACGAAATTGTTCTGCAGAAATTATTTTGTAATTATTCATTGTTAATCCTCCATATAAGATAAATTATTAACTGGTTTTATTATATGATATTAAATGCTTTTATGCAATGCGGCCACATTTTTTATTTAACAAACAAGATTATTATGCATATATTATTTAATGAACTTAATTCAGCTAGGGAGTTAAGAGTATGATAATACATGTAGTACAAGAGGGTGAAAGCTTAGAGACAATAGGAGAGCAATATGGCGTAAGTCCAGAAAGATTGATTATAGACAATGAGCTACCAAACCCAAATAATTTAGTGGTTGGACAGAGTATGATAGTAAGGGTACCGACATTAGTTCATACTGTGGTCGGTGGAGAAACACTATCAGACATAGCGACTAGCTACAATATTACTGTTACAGAAATTCTTAGGAATAACCCTTGGGTAGCTGGTCAAGAAGGCTTAGAAATAGGTCAAACATTACTAATTGCATATGAGAAAGATCCCATAGTGGATACTGCATTAATAAACGGCTACCTCTATCCTTTTATTGATCGCATAGTGTTTCAAAAATCGCTACCTTTTCTCACTTATCAGCTCATATTTACCTATGGATTTACTACTGAGGGGGATTTAGTGCCTTTGGATGACGAAGATCTTATTGCGAATGGTTATGAGCAGGGGGTGCCTCCAATCATGGTATTAGCACCTATGGCAGAAGATATGTCATTTGATTCCCAGCTTGCTCAAGCAATGTTTGTAAATGTAGAGGCACAGAATAGGTTGATTGAAAATATAGTCTCTACTATGCAGGAGAAGGGATTTATAGGTTTAGATATTGATTTTGAATTTATACAAGCGGAATACAAAGAACAATTTATTAGTTTTATATCGAATGTAAAGAATAATCTTCAACCACTAGGTTTTCTTACCATGGTAGCCTTGGCTCCAAAAACATCTGGTGAAATGACGGGAGTTCTATATGAAGCCCATGATTACCCTGCTATTGGTGCGATAGCTGATATTGTGTTAATTATGACTTATGAATGGGGATATTTATACGGTCCACCCATGGCAACAGCACCACTTAATAATGTTAGGCAGGTGCTTGAGTATGCAGTATCTACAATACCAAATGAAAAAATACTTATGGGCATACCTAATTATTCTTACGATTGGCCTCTTCCCTTTGTAAGGGGAGAAACTGTGGCGGAAGCACTAAGTAATCAGGAAGCTATTGCCCGTGCCGCTGAGTATGGGGTTACTATAGAGTTTGACCAGCTTGCCCAGGCACCATTTTACTATTATACTGACGAAGCTGGAGTAGAGCATGTGGTATGGTTTGATGATGCCAGAAGCATGAATGCAAAGTTTAGGCTGATTCCTGAATTGCAGCTACGGGGGGCTTCTATATGGCAGATAATGAATTTCTTCCCTGCAATGTATATGATAATAAATAATTTGTTTACAATTGAAGAAGGATAATATAAGAAGTAAGAGCAATTTCCATGGGCCTAGAAGCTAGTATCTGGGCTAGGAAATTGCTTTATTTTTTAAAAAGGTAATTTTTACAATAATAATTGTGGCATTTATTTTTTTGTGATATTATAATATATATTGGACGCAGGTCTAGATGTTTTATACTATGATATAAAAAAGGAGTAACTCTAATGAATAAAAAGGTTATAAAAGAAGTTATAAGTTGGGTTATGGTTATAGGTATAGCCTTAGCCTTAGCATTAATTATTAATCGATTTATTATATTTAAGGTAGAGGTACCATCTGGTTCTATGGAGAAAACCATTATGACAGGAGATAAGGTAGTTACACTTCGACTATCCTATATTTTTAGTAATCCTAAAAGAGGGGATATAGTAGTTTTCCCATATCCAGATAATGAGGAAGTGGATTATATAAAAAGAATTATTGGGCTTCCTGGAGATACCATAGAGATTAAAGAGGGTGTTTTATACATAAATGATGATCCATATATAGAGGATTACCTTATGGAGCCTATGGATAATGAGAATTTTGGTCCTATTGATGTCCCTGAGGGATGTTATTTTATGATGGGAGACAATAGAAACACCTCTATGGATTCTAGAGCATGGAGTAATAAGTTCGTAAAAAAGGATAAGATAAAAGGAAAGGCTATATTAAAGTATCCTAAACTAACTTGGTTGAATTAGATTGATAAACCTTATACCGGCGCTGGTTTTTGATAAAGGGGTAACCTAGAAATAGGCTACCCCCTTTTTTGAAATATTTTTTACTTACAACTTAATCATATACTAGCATGTATTACTTACAGCTCATACAGCTTTTCGTATTTGTCCTTCAGATAATTCACATAATAATCTGCATTAAACTCCTCATCTGTTACATCCTTTAGGAGCTGATTAGTATTTTTACTTGTACCATATTTGTGTATATTATCTCTTAGAAATTCACGAATAGGAGTAAGATTACCTTCTTCAAGATATTCTTCAACAGGCATGACCTCAACAATTTTTGCATAAAGCTGAGAGGCAATTGCAGATCCTATTGCATAAGAAGGAAAATATCCAAATTCTCCAAAAGACCAATGGGTATCTTGTAGTATTCCATCGGCATCATTTGTAGGAGTAATACCTAAGTATTCCTGATATTTTTCATTCCAAAGCTCAGGTAGTTTATCCACATCAACTTCATCTGCAAATATCATCTTCTCAATCTCATATCTAATGATGATATGAAGGGGGTAGGATAGCTCGTCAGCCTCAGTGCGTATAAGACTTGGTTCTGACTTATTAATACCTTTAATAAAATGGTCAAGGGTGATATTCTTTAGGTTCTCAGGATAGGTATCTACTAATTTATCATATATAGGAGTCCAAAATGCTTTGCTTCGGCCAATAATATTCTCATAGAATCTAGACTGTGACTCATGCATTCCCATGGAGGTACCTGTACCAGCAAGTGTTTGTGTAAGAGAATCGTCGATGTTCATTTCGTATAGGGCATGACCAGTTTCATGAATTATTGAAAACATGGCACTTTCCAAATTGTTTTCAATATATTTATTGGTGATACGTACATCATGATTATGAAGCTGTAGGGTAAAGGGATGAGCACTTTGGGCTATTACACCTTTGTTAAAATCAAAGCCGATATACCCGCTTAGGTACTTGCAAAATTCCTTCTGCTTGTCTATATCGTAATTTAAAAAATTATAGGTCTTATCAATGGTATCAGATTTTTTTGAGACCTGTTTTAACAAGGGGACAATCTCTTGTTTTATCTTATCGAAGAATATATCAAGTTCCTTTATGCCAAGACATTCTTCGTAATCCTTAAGTAACACTTCATAGGGGGACTGTCCCTTTTTAGCGCGGTAACTTGCGAATTTTTTCTTGTATTCTATTATCTTTTTAAAATGGGGGGCAAAGACTTGATAATCATTATCCTTTTTTGCTTTTGCCCATGCTCGGTTTGATATGGAGGTCAGTTCGTTAAATGCTCTGTATTCGTCAGGAGGAATACTTTCAAGCTGTTCAAAGGTTTTATCAAGCTCCTTGATAATTGCCTTTTCTTTGTCTGTTAGTTTGTCTTGTCTGGCCTCGTCTTTTAGTTTTTTTATAAGTTTTCTTACGTCATCATTAATAAGGCATTTCATGTATTCATCAGATATTATACCAATTACTTTAGAGGTATAATCAGCCGCTTCAAATGGAGCCATAGTCTGCTCATCCCATTCAAATAAGCTTCTAGCAGTTTGTAATGCCATTGATTTATCTAAGTATGGCATAAGTTCTTCAAAAGCTTTACTCATAATCATCACCTTTACATCCATAACTTTTTAATACTTCTTATATATGGAATGCTTTATCCTTTCTTTATACAAATATACATAGGTAATTATAAAACTCACGAAGCTTTGTTTCTTGTGCAAGTTTAACAAGGACCACAAGCAGGTACTCTGAGACCGTCGGTACTTAGGTGCAGTACTTTGGCACCTTATGTACCGTTACGAGGCGAAGGTAGCAAAAGCGTGCCTGCCATGGTTTTTTAAACTTGCATAAGGTCATAAAGTAAAGTAGAGTTCGAAATTATCTATATGAATATACAATTATATTGTAGAAATTTATTTATTAGTATATCAACATTTAATTCATATATCAAACCAGTTTTTTCTATATAAATTTTCCTTGCCCAGATGGGTTTTGTTAGGTACAATAAATTTAAAAAGAAGGAAAGATTATGTAATTATAAGTCTGTGATGAGAATCACATAAAAAAGTTTAATTTTGTAGTAACCTATACAAGTATAGTTTCCATATTTTTGTAAACAATAGAATTAATAGAGGGTTGCAAGTACTATGTAACATAAGCAACTTGTTATTAGAACCATAAAATCTTACTATATCTTAGGAAAGGAAGGATTAATTATATGAATAATTTTAAAATTGCAAGGGTAATAGGTCGAGAGATATTAGACTCTAGAGGTAATCCTACTGTAGAGGCAGAAGTAATACTAGCAGATGGTAGTATGGGTAGGGCAGCTGTTCCTTCAGGAGCATCAACAGGAGCCTTTGAGGCAGTTGAGCTACGTGATGGTGATAAGAGTAGATATCTTGGTAAGGGTGTAAAAAAAGCAGTAGAAAACATTAACACAATTATAGCTTCAGCATTAGAGGGAATGGATGCTAGCAAGCAGGCTGAACTAGATGCGACAATGATAAAGCTAGATGGGACACCCAATAAAGGCAAGCTAGGAGCAAATGCAATTCTTGGTGTATCTTTAGCTGCAGCTAAGGCAGTAGCAACATCCCTTAATATACCCCTATACCGTTATATTGGTGGTGTAAATGCAAAGACACTTCCTGTACCCATGATGAATATTATCAACGGAGGCCAGCATGCTGACTCTAGCTTAAACATACAGGAATTTATGATTATGCCTGTAGGAGCTACAAGTTTTAGTGAAGCCCTAGAACAAAGTACAACAGTATTCCATACCTTAAAGAAATTATTAGAGAATGACGGATATGTAACTGCTGTTGGTGATGAGGGAGGATTTGCTCCTAAGTTTGATAGTGATACACAAGCCCTAGATTATATTGTAAAGGCCATAGAGGCTGCAGGCTATATTCCTGGTGACGATTTCTACATTGCTATTGATGCTGCAGCTACAGAAATGTATGTGGAGGCCAAGGAGGCTGGACGAGAAGGCGAATATCTCTTCTGGAAATCTGGAGAGTATAAGACAGTAGACCAAATGGTTGACTTCTGGGATGAAATTTGCAACAAGTATCCAGTAATATCTCTTGAAGATGGTTTGGATGAGGAAGACTGGGAAGGCTGGAAGAAGCTTACTGAGCGTATTGGTGATAAGGTACAGCTAGTGGGTGATGACTTATTTGTTACCAATACTGAAAGAATTCAAAAGGGAGTAGCAGGAGATATATCCAACTCAGTATTGATAAAGGTTAACCAGATAGGCACCCTAACTGAGACCCTAGATTCAATAGAGATGGCTAAGAATAACAAATGGACAGCAGTTGTATCTCATAGATCCGGTGAAACAGAGGATGTTACCCTTGCAGATATTGCAGTTGCAACCAATGCTGGACAGATTAAGACAGGAGCTCCTTCTAGAACTGATCGTGTAGCAAAATACAACCAGCTCTTAAGAATTGAGCAGGAGCTAGGAGAAAGTGCAGTTTATCCGGGTAAGAAAGCATTTAAGGTGAATAGGTAATACTCTAAGCTTTGTGGAATGAAATAAAAATAAAGAACAGGAATCCAGGGATACTTGGATTCCTGTTTTTCTGTGACGAGGGGGACGAGGGGGTGACGAGGGGACGGGGTTGTTGACATTGATAAAGCACTCCTTTGCAAAAAACTTTTCTTATGGTTTATTAAAATTAAGCTAATAAGCCCCAAAAAATGTACTTAATTTAGTGCGAAAATATTTACCTTTTAGAGTTGAGATGATTTGAGGTTGATGAAATGGTGT
>JAAYRC010000136.1 GCA_012518975.1 Clostridiales bacterium | reverse complement strand
GGAATGATTTCCTCATCCTGTATCACTGATTTTGAGTAGTCTGTTATTATATCTAGAATCTCATCATATGTCATAGATGAATTAATTATATATGTGCCAGGCATTATAACCTTGTTCTGAAGCTTTACCTTAAAGTAAAATGAATATTTATCGACTATTACACGGTTTAATTCTAGCTTACCTGCTATATCCATACTTGATTCACCCTTATTAATCCTAATAGGTATATCTCGTCCTGGCTCCTGATCTACTGTTACAGGTCCATAAAGCTGATAGGTAAAATTAAATGCTTTTTTGCTTCCATTGACGACAAATAAGACTATCAAAATAATGAATGTTAAATTCAATAATAATCTAAATATTAAACTTGATATTTTTAATGTAATTCTTAATGATGTTGATGAAGATCCCATATCATCAAACTCCTAACATTTATCATAGGCAGATTAATCTAATAAAGTCTTAATCTGCCTTATTATTTAAATCTAAACCTCCATAATTATAGGAAGAATCATAGGATTTCTCTTAGTTCTCTTCCAGATAAATTCATTAAGAGAATCCCTTATCTCTAGCTTTATCTTATTCCAGTCTGTAATTGATTTTGCCAGACACTTATCTAAGGCCTTTTCAACAACTTCTCTTGCTTCATCCATGAGGTTTTCTGATTCTCTCACATATACGAAGCCTCTTGATACAATATCGGGTCCAGAAAGAATCTGTTTACTACCCCGCTCTAGAGATATTACTACAATAATTAATCCGTTTTCTGATAGCAATTGACGGTCACGAAGTACTATGTTCCCTACGTCACCTACTCCAAGGCCATCAACAAGGATGCCCTGTGATGTTACTTCATCTGTTACCGCGGCTTGGTCCTTATTTAGAGTCAGTACATCACCAGATGATAATAAGAATATATTATCCTTTGGCACTCCCATTAGCTGGGCAAGTTCAGCATGCCTAATAAGATGCCTGTACTCTCCATGGACAGGTATTGCATATTTAGGCTTTGTTAAAGCATATATAAGCTTTATTTCCTCTTGGTTTGCATGGCCAGATACGTGTGTATCTTGATATATAACCTTAGCACCCTTCATAGATAATTCATTTATTACTCTAGATACTGACTTTTCATTACCAGGTATAGGTGTGGAACTTAATATTACAACATCTCCTGGCTTAATAGATACTTTTCGGTGAATGGAAGCCGCCATTCTAGAAAGCGCTGCCATGGATTCTCCCTGACTTCCAGTAGTAATCATCACTATCTGATCGTCAGTATAATTCTTCATATGCTCTATCTCTATCAATACACCGTCAGGTATATTAATATATCCAAGCTCGGAGGCAGTGCCAACTATGTTCACCATGCTCCGACCTTCAATCACTACCTTCCTACCATATTTTACTGCTGAATTTACAATCTGTTGAACACGGTCCACATTAGAGGCAAAGGTCGCCACTATAATTCTTTGCTTGTGGTAATCAGCAAATATACTATCAAATGTCTTGCCTACTGAGCTTTCTGACATAGTGTAACCAGGTCGTTCTGCATTAGTACTGTCACACATAAGGGCTAGTACACCCTTCTTCCCAATCTCACCTATTCTTTGAAGGTCTATAGGTGAACCAAATACTGGTGTATAATCCACCTTGAAGTCACCAGTATGAAAAATAACTCCTTCTGGTGTAAATATAGCTAAGGCTGCAGCATCTGCAATACTATGATTTGTCCTAACAAACTCTATCCTAAAGCATCCCAAATTGATGGATTGTCCATACTTTATAACCTTACGCTTTGTCTTCTTTAAGAGATTGTGCTCTTTTAATTTATTTTCAATAATAGCTACTGTTAACCTTGTTGCATATACAGGTACATTAATTTCCTTCAAAATATAGGGTAATGCACCGATATGATCTTCATGACCATGGGTTATAACAAATCCCTTTACCTTTTCTATATTATCCTTTAAATATGTGACATCTGGAATAATGAAGTCTATTCCAAGCATCTCATCCTCTGGAAAGGATAATCCGCAATCAATAACTATAATAGAATCTTCATACTCAATAGCCGTAATGTTCATACCAATTTTCTCAAGGCCACCAAGTGGTATAATCTTTACCCCTTGTAGATTTGAAAAAACGTTTTTGTCTACCACTTTACCATTACCAGTCAAATTGGCCAAGCTTTTATTGGATCTTTTATTTGCAGTTACATCCTGGTCTTTTATGATTGACTTGTTGTTTACTGCCTCCTGTGCTTTTCCCTTATTCTTACTATTTATTGTGGTTTGTATTGTTTTGTTGTTTTTTCTTCGGTATACTCTTCTTATATTAGGTAAGTCTCCCGCATTATTATTTACTTTTTTTCCTTCTTTTGTCTTATCGTTTGAAACTTCTGTTATTTCTTTTTCTTTCAAATATTGCACCTCCAATGGTTTTATGTAAGTATTTATCCATTATATAAGTGCATGATATGTGAATTAGATCTCTTCGATGC
>JAAYRC010000135.1 GCA_012518975.1 Clostridiales bacterium | reverse complement strand
GGAGCAGGTAAAACAACTATTATCAATCTTATAAGCCGGTTCTATAACTTAGATTCCGGAGTAATTACTATAGATGGTATTGATATTACAGATGTGAAGATAAAGTCACTTAGAAAACAGATGGGAGTTATGCTACAGGACAGCTTTATGTTCTCAGGCGCCATTATTGATAATATCCGTTACGGTAATATGGAGGCCGATGATGATAAGGTGATTGAGGCTGCAAAGACGGTTAGGGCCCATGATTTTATAACTGAACTTGAAGATGGATACAATACTGAGGTAAATGAGCGTGGAACCAGATTGTCTGTAGGACAAAGGCAACTTATAAGCTTTGCCAGAGCCTTACTGGCAGATCCTAAGATTCTTATTCTTGATGAAGCTACATCTAGTATAGACACAGAGACTGAAATTTTACTTCAAGAGGGGCTAAAGAGATTGCTCAAAGACAGAACATCCTTTATTATTGCCCATAGGCTATCTACTATAAAAAATGCTAACTGTATTCTATACGTAGATGAGGGCAAGATTGTGGAGATGGGAACCCATGATCAACTACTTAATAAAAAGGGTTTGTATTACGATTTATATCTGTCTCAGTATCAATTTCTTGAAAAAAATTAATAAATATATTAATTTTTTGAGTTGGCACTCTAGGACAATTGTGCTATTATAGTATAAGTAATTTGCAAGTTGTACCTATATGTGGTTTAGCACGGTTGGAGTGATTAAAATGAAGAATATGACAATGTATATTGTACTTGTAATAGCTGTCCTTCTTTTGACAGGATGCAAAAAAGATAATTCGGAGACTAATTTCATTCCTAAACAGCCTCTTGAATTTACAGATGATGAATCGGATATTCTAGATGATATTATAATAGATGATATCACTGAACCCTCCTCTGCTCCAGAAGATAAGCAGGAGGAACCTGTAGTCACAGGAGAAACTACGACAAAATACGTTAAGCTTAGTAGCTATGGTGCCATATTGAATATAAGATCCGCACCTAGTACTGAGGAGGATAATGTAGTCGGTTTTCTAGTTCATACAGAAGCAGTTGAGGTAATATCGATAGAAGATGGATGGGCCAGCATTTTATATAACGATGAGATATGCTATGTTAGTGAGGATTTCCTTGTGGATTTCGTTCCGCCTTATATCTCTCCGCCATCTCCTAGCCAGTAATAAGTACTATACATTAGAAATATAATTTATAAGCTTAGTCATGGAATCAGAGAGGAAGGCTGTCTTAGAATAACAGAAGCCAACCTCTCTTTTATTAATTGGCTTTTCTAAGGGTATCTGAACAAGTTGCCCATTACTTAACTCATCTTTCACAAATTCTTTTATCACACAAGCGACACCCAAGCCTGTCTTAGCAAATTCAATCAAAAGATCCATACTACTTACCTCAAGAATGTGTTGAGGATTAATATTGTTTTCCAAAAAATAATTTTCGATATGCATCCTTGACATGTTTTCACCGTCAAGAAGCATAAGATTGGAAGAGGTAAATATGTCTTCTTTCATTTCTCTAATCTGAAGGTTATCAAGATATTCGCTTGTTGCTACGAATATATCTTCGATTTTATATAAAGCTAAGAATTCATAAAGCCTTTGGTTAGAAGGCCTTGCAACTAGACCGATGTCTAAAGAACCCGTATCAAGTTGCTTTAGAGTATGAATAGTGGATTGGCTTTCAATGGTTATCTTTATATGTGGGTAAGTTTTAATAAATCGATTAAGATAAGGAAGTAGGATATATTTGCATAGGGTGGAGCTGACTCCGATTCTAAGTTCTCCAACTCCAAGCTCTCTTATATGCTTAAGCTTTTCTTCACCTTGCCTTAGAATATTAAAAGCCTCCTTGGTATATTGATATAAGATTTCTCCTTCCTTAGTAAGCTTTACACCTCGGGAGTTTCTTATAAAAAGAGTAAGGCTCATGCTCTTTTCAAGACTTGAAATTGCCTTACTGACAGCGGGTTGGCTGACATATAGAAGTTTTGCAGCCTGAGAGATGTTACCTAGCTCTGCAACGCAGTTAAATACATGGTATAAGGATAATTGATTGTCCATAAATGTCCTTTCTATATAAAAAATTAATGTTTAATAAATTATATCTGGCCTTTATATAGCCTATAGTAATAGTTCATATATAACTATAAAACAAAAACAAAAAAATATGTTATAACCTGATGTTATAATAGATATTAGTAATATGTATTTCAATTATATCAACATTTATGATAATATGGCAATAGGAAATATGGTAATATATTTATATTATAAAAATATTTAGGAGGATAGCTTAGTATGGATTACAATATTTCGATTATTCCTGGCGACGGAATAGGACCTGAAATTATCGCTGAGACAGTAAAGGTTCTTGATAAGGTGGGGGAGAAATATAAGCATAGCTTTAATTATACAGAGCTTCTTATGGGAGGCGTATCAATTGATGCTACAGGTGTTCCTCTTACTGATGAAGCTCTTCAAACTGCAAAAAACAGTGATTCAGTTCTATTAGGTGCCATAGGTGGAAATGTTGGTCAGTCCAACTGGTACAGCTTGCCTCCTAATTTGAGACCAGAGGCTGGCCTTCTTGCTATTCGCAAGGGATTAAATTTATTTGCAAACATTAGGCCCGCAATTCTTTTTAATGAATTAAAAAGTGCCTGTCCACTAAGAGAAGATATTATTGGGGATGGCTTTGATTTTGTAGTAATGAGAGAACTAACTGGAGGATTATACTTTGGAGATAGATGGACTAAGGAAGTGGATGGCTTAAGAACTGCCACAGATACCCTAGTATATAATGAGGTTGAGATTGCAAGAATTGCAAAACAGGCCTTCGAGATTGCTAGAAAGCGTAGGAAGAAGGTATGTAGTGTTGATAAGGCCAATGTTCTAGATTCTTCAAGGCTATGGAGGCAAGTTACAAAAGAGATTGCAAAAGATTATCCGGATGTAGAACTTACAGATATGCTGGTTGATAATTGTGCTATGCAGATTGTAAAAGATCCCAGACAATTTGATGTAATACTTACAGAGAATATGTTTGGTGATATTTTATCTGATGAAGCTAGTATGGTTACGGGTTCCATTGGTATGCTAGCTAGTGCAAGTCTTGGAGATTCAAAGCTTGGCTTATATGAGCCTAGTCATGGATCTGCACCTGATATTGCAGGGCAGAATAAGGCTAATCCTATTGCCACTATTCTATCTGCTGCAATGATGCTTAGGTACTCCTTTGATTTGGACGAAGAGGCTGATAGGGTAGAGTGGGCTGTAAGAGAAGTTCTTAAGAAGGGATATAGGACTGTTGATATAATGTCTCCTGGAAATACCTTGGTAGGTACTGATAAGATGGGAGACCTAATAGCTAGTGAAATATAAAGAGATTTATAAGATAAATCAGGGAGGTATAGCGATGGGTATGACAATGACGCAGAAGATTTTGGCTACACATGCGGGTGTAGATTATGTCAGTGCAGGAGATTTAATTGAGGTCAACCTTGATCTTGTACTTGGAAATGATATAACTGCGCCTGTGGCTATCAAGGAGATGGATAAACTTGATTCAAAGCAGGTGTTTGACAAGGATAAGATTGCTTTAGTTCCGGATCATTTTACACCTAACAAGGATATAAAATCTGCAGAGAATTGTAAATGCATGAGAGAATTTGCAATGGATAATGATATAAGCAATTATTTTGAAATTGGTGAGATGGGTATAGAACATGCACTTCTTCCTGAGAAAGGACTAGTGGTAGCAGGGGATGTAGTTATTGGAGCAGATTCACATACCTGTACATATGGGGCCTTGGGAGCGTTTTCTACAGGTGTAGGAAGTACTGATATGGCAGCAGGAATGGCGACAGGCAAAGCTTGGTTTAAGGTTCCGTCTGCGATTCGTTTTATGCTTACTGGAAAGCCAGAGAAATGGGTAAGTGGTAAGGACATAATCCTTCATATAATTGGAATGATTGGAGTGGATGGGGCTAGATATCAAAGCATGGAGTTTGTTGGTGATGGAGTTATGAATCTTACTATGGATGATCGTTTCACCATAGCCAACATGGCCATAGAAGCTGGGGCTAAGAATGGAATTTTCCCGGTTGACGAAAAAACCATTGAATATATTAATGACCATTCTACAAAGGCTTATACCGTATATGAGGCTGATGAGGATGCTGAATATGAAAAAACTTACGTGATAGACTTATCAAAGATAAAACCTACTGTTGCATTTCCGCATTTGCCAGAAAATACTCATACCATAGACCAGATTGAGGATATTAAGATTGACCAGGTTGTAATCGGTTCTTGTACTAATGGAAGAATTGATGATTTAAGGGCAGCTGCTAAGGTTTTAGAAGGAAGAAGGGTAGCGAAGGGTATGCGAGCAATTATATTCCCTGCGACTCAGAATATATACCTTCAGGCCATAGAAGAAGGACTTATTACCACCTTCATTAATGCAGGAGCAATTGTTAGTACACCAACATGTGGACCCTGCTTAGGAGGACATATGGGAGTTCTTGCTGCTGGTGAGAGGGCGGTATCAACTACCAACCGTAATTTTGTTGGCCGTATGGGTCATGTTGAGTCAGAGATTTATCTTGCAAGCCCTGCAGTGGCTGCCGCCAGTGCTATTACAGGTAAGATATCAGGACCAGAAGAGCTAGGGCTATAGGAAGAAGGAGGATTTAATATGAAAGCAAAAGGAATAGTTCATCGATATGGCGATAATATAGATACAGACGTTATAATTCCAGCCAGATATTTGAACACCTCTGATCCTAAGGAGCTGGCAGAAAAATGTATGATAGATATTGATAAGGATTTTGCAAGTAGGGTTAGGACTGGTGATATAATTGTTGCAGGAAAGAATTTTGGTTGTGGATCTTCTAGGGAGCATGCACCTATTGCTATCAAAGCTTCAGGTATAAGCTGTGTAATTGCAGATACTTTTGCAAGAATATTCTACCGAAACTCTATTAATATAGGCTTAGCTATTATAGAAAGTCATGAGGCTGCTAAGGATATAGAGGCAGGTGATGAGGTAGAGGTTGATTTTGATAGGGGAATAATATACAATCTTACAAAGAATAAAACCTATAAAGGCCAGGCCTTTCCTGAATTTATGCAAAGGATAATTAAGGCTGAGGGACTAATAAACTATATAAATAGCAAATAACGTTTTTATATAGATTGGTAAGGAATGGGGATAACAAGGGGACATTAAATTGTTTTGCTTTAGTAAGGCAAGATAGTTTAATGTCCCCTTGTTGTCCTTTGATTTAATAGGCTTCTATATATAATGTTATCATTTAATGTTAGCATTGTATCTAGTAGCTTAATATGCTAGTATTAGGTAGGTAGATTTTGAGTAATAAAAACAGTCTATACCAATAATAATATCTAATATCCGTAACTGAATACTAATGTAAAAATCATAGAAAAGGAGATTACTGTGTGGGTTTTATATGCATTATTATCTGCTATATTTGCAGCTTTAGTATCAATTCTTGCTAAGCTAGGTTTAAAAGGGATTAATTCTAATTTGGCGACAGCTATACGAACCTTCGTGGTTCTTCTTATAGCTTGGGGTATAGTGTTTGTAACAGGCAAGTTTAAGGAGATAAATACTCTTACCAGTAGGAACTGGATGTTTTTGCTTTTTTCGGGTTGTGCAACTGGTGCCTCTTGGCTTTTTTACTATAAGGCCTTATCAATGGGAGATGTATCTAAGGTTGCTCCAATTGACAAGCTTAGTGTAGTATTTACAATTGTACTAGCCTTCATATTCCTAGGGGAAACTGCTTCCATAAAGTCTATAATCGGAGGTATTTTAATAGCTGCTGGTACTCTGGTACTGGTTTTATAGGAAAGTTCAATTAATAATTAGGCTATTAGGGGAAGAATATTAGAATTGAGACAAGTAGAGTAAAAAAATATAAGGGGACGTTTGGTGATTGGTTAAATCTCGAACGTCCCCTTATATTATTGTTTTACTTACCTTATTCGTTCTTAAATATAATATTTTTAACTTTATCTAGTGAAAACAACAATACCATACCCAATATTCCAGCAGAAACAATCTGTCCTAATCCAACCGTAAGCATCATAAGTGGGATGGGATCTGCCTCAAAATATGCAAATTTCAGTACCCATGGAATTATAAGGGCATTTATAAGAATAGGGGGGATTGGAACTAAGTACTTGTTGGTTCTTAATTGATAGGATAGGTAGGCAGCTATAAGTGTTGCAGCCGTACCGAATATTATATCGATAATATCCGCTCTAAACAAAAGATTACTTAGTAGGCATCCTATAGTTACTCCCGGTATAGCAGCAGGAGTATAGTAGGGTAGAATAGTAAGTGCTTCTGCAATACGAAATTGTATTGGGCCAAAGCTAGTATACTGGAATACAAAAACCAGTACAACATAGATAGCGGCAATAACAGCCGACTGTGTTACATATAAAGTCTTTTTATTCATTTTATGTCTCCTTTAGTTTTGTTTTACGTGTGGAAGGTCTCGAACACACGAATGTCTTGAATTCATCTTGATGGAATCTAGCGTAGAATACTATAGCCTATCCTCTAGGATATTGCAAGGATAATATCCTTAAGTCAAGATAAAATTTATATCCCAGTAGGTATTATTGTAACCTTTTAATATCCATCGTCATAAGCTGAAATAGAACTTTATATAGGTGATGGTAATTATTATGAATGGTACAATTAGATATACAGTCCGGCCCTATGACACCTTATGGATGCTAGCACAGGTATTTAACACTACTGTAGATTCAATTATAGAATTGAATCCAGGAGTAGACCCTAATAATCTTCAGGTGGGGCGTATAATAACAATCAGACCCGGCTTTCAGTATTATCCTCCCTATCCCATGGACGGTTACATGATGGACCGTAACATGATGGACCGCAATATGATGGACCGTAATATGATGGACCGTAATATGATGGACCGCAATATGATGGACCG
>JAAYRC010000134.1 GCA_012518975.1 Clostridiales bacterium | reverse complement strand
TAATTATACCATGTTTAGAGAGGAAAGGCTAGTAAAATCAATGGTTTCTCCATACTTCATCACGCTTTATTTTCTGTTTAATTCCTGGTGATTTTATTAAATTATAAAAGTCTTCTAAGGATAGATTCATGGTAATTTCATCATTGTAAATATCAGGCCAAGTCACTTTCCCTTTTTCTAATCTTTTAAAATGGATCCAAAAACCATTATCATCCCACACTAATATTTTAACTCTATTCCTTTGTCTGTTACAAAATCCAAATAGGATCTTTTCTCTAGGATCAATATCAAAGTTATTCATTACTATTTCAGATAAGCCATTGATACTTTTCCTCATATCTACGCTGCCACAGGCTAGGAATACTTTATAGTCCTTATAATTAAACATAGGCTTCCCTCAATACTTGAAGCAGCTGACTTATAAAAGAAATAGGTTTTTTTTCATTTATATGAAGTTTACATTCGTGGGTTTCAAGTATTGCAGTAAATACTGCTGGCTCTGCAATACTTACTTTATCATTGGCTACAGATGGTCTTCTCTTTTCCTTGTTGATTCTTTTAGATGGCTTTGGTGAAATAAATATAATTTCATCTTTATTTATTCTATTAAGCTGTTTCTCCCAACCAACAAGAGTTGATATAGGTATATTGTTCTTACTGCACCATGCTTTTCTTGATAAGCCACTTTCTAAATAATTCTTAACTAAAACTTGCTTTTCTTCCTTTGTTCTATATTTTCTTTTTTCCATTGTCTATACCTCCTAAGAGGTATTATAAAGTAATTATCTAAAAACATAAGGCGTGCTTACTTTGACGCTTACGCCAATTCACTTGTCATGAATAAAAGAGAGGGGAAACCCCTCTCTTTTATATTCTTGTTTTTATTCTAATTCTATTTTTCTTCTAATATAAATTTATCTACAATGTCATTCAATTCTCTTGCTATTAATTTGTTTTCTTCAGATTGAATTTTAATTCCTGATGATATTCCTGATGTCAGTTCATTTTTTTCAACGATAACTGTAATAGCCTTAACATTTTCTTCTGATATATCACGAACACTTTCTATACTTTCTGTAATTTGTCCCATGGATTTATCTAAAGCTAATACTAGTTCATTTAATATATTAATTTCTTCTTTTATTCCTTCAGAGGTTATTTTAGATATCTCTGATTTGTCAGCAAATGACTTAAACTTATACATTATATCTTCTTCTATATAGGATACAAGCTTTTTCACATAATCATTTACTATTTTAATGCTTTCATTGGAATTATCACATAAATCAGTTATATCATTGGCTGTGTCCTTTGAAAACTCAGCTAATTTACTTATCTCTTCTGCTACAACTGCAAAGCCTCTACCAGCTTCTCCGGCTCGAGCGGCTTCTATAGATGCATTTAATGCTAATAGGTTTGTATTATCTGCAATATCCAAGATAGTAGATGCTAGACGATTTATTTCTGTTAAACCGTTTAGATTTTCTAAAGCTACATGCATTGCTTTTTTAATTTCAATGGTTTGTTCTTCACTTGTTTCAAAACTTTCCTTTGCTATCTTTTCTATTTCTAAAGCTTCTTCATACATTTTATCACTTGATGATAAGTTATTTTTCAAGCTTCTCGTTATTTCTTCTAAAGATGAATAAGTATTTCTAACCTCATTACTTATATCATCCATAAGACTATTCACACTTTCCATACTAGCTAACAATTCTTCAGTTGTAGCAATATTATCTTCAACACCATTTACAAGTTCTATAGAAGAATTGCTTAACAAATCTCCTTGATTGTTTATTTTTGTACTACTATCTTTTAAGGTTAATATAATACTTCTAAGTGCTTTTAAAACAGCTTCAATAGCCGTAACGATTTCTCCCAAATCATCATTTCTATCTTTATACTTTAAATTATCCTTATTATCACTTATGTCGAAATTAGATAAATTCTCCAAGCTATTGCTAATTCCTACTAATGGTTTCATTGTGAATTTCATTATGATATATGTTGCTATAGATAGCAATAACAGAATAATAGAACTAAATATTTTTAATATAGAACTTATCCTACTTGCTGAAGCAAATATTTCTGTGCTTGTATCTGATAATACAAATAACCAACCATTTTCTGCTGAATAATTATAAGTCAACATCATATCTTCTTGATTTTCCTTATGTTCAGTATAGCCTGTTGACGATCCTTCTTCATCTGACACCTTATCTATAACATCTAATAAAGCTTCTGTTTCTACTGGTGCTCCTAACATTTCTTCAAGATCATGAAAAATATATTCTTTAGTATTTGTATTTATTAAATAATATTTTGCATTGATTAAATCTCCTGTGGGCAGTTTATCTAATATATCTTTTAAACCATATATGTATACTCCGCCACCTACTAATCCTATTGGGTTTCCATTATCATCATAGCAAGCTCTGTACATAGATATAATCTGTTCTCCACTTGCTGGTGAAAAAATAAAACCAGTGTTATATACTCCATCCGCTTTCAACATTGAATCTTGCAAAGATTTTAAAGGGTCTCCATTTCTGGTAGTTATTCCCACAACTTCTGGATTTGTGTGTGCTAATACATGGGTATTCCATTCACTAACATATATCCCTTCAAGATTTTCAATGTCCTTACTAAAAGTTTCTGTATATTTTTGAGCCTTAGCAACTGCTTCTTTATCATTTGGATTTTTCAATACTTCTGTAATTTCTCCTGCTCTACTATAAGCTGTTAAATATCCTTCAACTTCATTAACATAATTATTTATAATTTGTGAACGTTCATCTACAATTGTTTCCATTGTTTTAATAGTAGTCTCTTTTATTTCTTTAGAAACAGATCTGTTAACATTTGTATATAACAAAATCAAACCTAAAACTTGGGTAATTATAATACAAATAAGTACAAAATAAGATATTTTTATCTTCTTTTTTCTCATATATGTCTCTCCTTATTATATATGTACCAAATCGCTAGGGCGACGGCTGGCCAAGTTACTTGTTTCATTCACATACTTATAATACTTAAATTTATTTCTTTTAAAAAATAGTGGTTATTCTAAATCTTCAATCTTATACGAAGCTTCAAATATCAAAATTTCCATCTTTGTGTCATTAATACTTAGTTCCAACATTTTATCCCCTCCCCAAAGCAACAAAAAAATGGCAACACAAACAGCCATTAGAAAACTTGCAGCTGACTGTCATATATACACTTAGACCCTATAGCTTTGCGTCATAGGTTTTCACCTACTTTGCCAATATATTATGTTGTAAATAATTTTCGTTTGTTTTCGTCAAACTTCGCTACTATTATCTATAATATACCACTAGTTGACTCTATATACAAGTTGATAATATCGTAAAAAACCTATCTGCCATTAGAAATGGTCTGTCTAGCGTAGGACAACCCCCTCTCAATCAAAAAGGCCCTAAACTCCTGCAAACAGCATATATTCCACTGTTACAGGCTTTTAGAGCCTCATATCTATTCATTCTAATATAATACTAACTTATAGAGTACCAAAGGTGGTGCAATATCCGTGTCAGTAACCCCGTCCCTCTGTCACACCTACTGACCCATCTGCTTTGCGAAGTTTTGAAGTTTCAACTTCTATGATAGGCATAAACAATGACTTTTTGAATGTTTTATGACATATATTCTATTAACCTTACGCAATTTTTTTGCGTAAGATTTCCATTTTAAATGATACCAATCAAATTATCATACGCAACTTTTTATCTGTTTGCGTAGTGAGTATAGGATACGGTAGTATTGTGATTTGAATGACCTATAATCTCCTGAACAGTTCTGGAGTCATGCCCTTTACGCACTTTCATCATAGTATGTATAATTTTATCTAATAGTTTATTGATGCTTAAAATCAAGTTTCCTTTTTTACGGATATTATTTCAAAACCAATTGATTTCATTTTTATTTTAAATTTATCCTCAAACAAGCTGATTTTTTCTTGATCAACTAATACAACCAATTCATCAATAGCCCTTGAACATCCAACATAAAACAACTTATAAGCTACTAAAATTCGATTTACTATATCAGGTTTGAAAATCGCTTGAATGGATTTCAATGTTGGATTCTTTCCATTAATTTGCTTTGTTTTGTAATCCTCTAGATGCTCTTGATAAATACTATTGAAATAGATATTGTCTTCATACTTTTTTATTGTTTGGTTAAACCAATCATATTTATCATCGGTTAAATCTGCACTTTTCAGTTTATTAACTTCTATTCCTAGATTATGCTCTAACTTGTCTATATCATATTTGAATAAATAGTAAAAGCTTTGAAACGTTTCAAGGTTCAAATCTTTTAAAAGTGTATACATTTCAAAAAAATCATACATATAAACATATGGACGATAGCGTTTTGAGTCTTCACTCCAAAAGCAGACTTTTGAATGTCCTTCACCCTTGACACCATGTTGTGTAGATATACTTTGATTATCCTTATAGTATATTAATTTCTTCATTTCACTTAATTTGATAGCAAGCAATTCCTCATATACAGATTTACCCTCATCATCTTCAGTATTAGAAATCAATCTCATGAAATCATCAATAATTATATTCTGTTCTACTAAGTAGACTAAAAATTCCTTAAGACTACAACTCGAATCTTTTGAATATTCTTCAAAGGCCTTAGATAAAGTTTTATGTAATCTTGCTTTATCTGCATGCTCTGAAACCTTCATTGTTGAGTCAAATATTCTCCTTTTAACCCCATTTAAAGCTATAAATATCTGACTGCCAAGCAATTCTATTACTTTTGCATAATGCTTAGATTCGAAATATACCTGGATAGGCTATACTAAATTGGACAGTTTTTCTCCGAACATGATATAATAAAATTATTGGAGGAGAAAGACATGTCAAAAAAATATTATGAGGAAAATTTCAAGAAGCAAATTGTCAAAATATATAATCAAGGCAATCATACTTAC
>JAAYRC010000133.1 GCA_012518975.1 Clostridiales bacterium | reverse complement strand
ATATATTGTTCAGATATGCATGCGTATGTTCTTCATGATGATAAAATAATAAGTATTCCGTTAGACAAAGAAAATAGACTCAAAAAATTTGTAAACTATTACAACATATTTGCTCCTCATTATAAGTAGGTCAAATAAAAAAAGAAAGATTAAATCATATAAGAAGCAGGTAGGTTAAGAAAAACAAAACGTAATAAGACAAAGAAAGTAAACACAAGTTGACTCCTCCAATAAATGTGATAAAATAATAGAAACGTATTTGCTAACCTATGGAAATATTACTTATGAAACTAATATCATAGAGGGAGTGTTAATATAGTGGTGAAAGATTATGCTATGAAAATGAAAAAGGCTGCACCTATCATGGGCACGCTTTCTTCAGAGGTAAGGAATAATGCAATTCAAGAGGCTATTAAGGCACTGTTGAGCAATAAGAAAGCTATCATTGAAGAAAATCAAAAGGATATTGACGAAGCAATCAGGAATAATATCTCCCAAGCAATTATCAAAAGGCTTGTATTTGATGATAGTAAGATTGAAGCTGTAACAAAAGGATTGGCTGATTTAATCGAACTTGAGGATCCACTTGGAAAAGTTCTTTTAAAGCGTCAATTGGATGAGGGATTAATTTTACATAAGGAAACATGTCCAATAGGAGTAATTGGTGTAATATTTGAAGCAAGACCAGATGCATTAATACAAATCGCTTCTCTATGTATCAAGAGCGGGAATTGTATAATCCTTAAAGGAGGTAGCGAGACTAAGAGGACTAATAGGATAATTTTCACCTTATTACATGAAGCAGTACAAAAAGCGGGCTTGCCACTACATTGTATGTATCAGGCTGAGGCTAGGTCTGATGTGGATGATTTGTTACAGTGCGAGGGCTATGTTGATTTGATTATACCCAGAGGTAGCAACAGTTTTGTACGATATATCATGGATAATACTAGAATTCCAGTCATTGGCCATGCAGATGGACTAACCAATATCTATGTTGATAAGACCTTTGATTTAAAAAAGGCTATTGATATTATTGTGGATTCTAAGATACAGTATGTAGCAGTATGTAATGCAGTTGAGAATCTAATTGTTCACAGAGAGGCAGCCAAGCAGTTATTGCCTGGTCTGAATGATGAATTCAAGAAAAACTCTGTAGTAGTAAGAGGAACTGATGAAGTCAGGGAAATCATCGATTGTGAGAAAGCAGATGAAGCTGATTTTACAAGGGAATATCTGGATTATATCATTTCTATTGAGCTGGTTGACAGTATAGAGGAAGCAATTGATATTATTAATACTCTGGGTTCACATCATACGGATTGCATTATTTCAGAGGATTTATCAGCAGGAGATAAATTCATGAATTTAGTTGATTCGGCTAATGTATTTATGAATTGCTCAACGAGGTTTTCTGATGGCTATAGATATGGCTTCGGAGCAGAAGTAGGAGTTAGTACGGGTAAAATACATGCCAGAGGACCAGTTGGATTAGAAGGTATGATAACCTATAAATATAAGTTGTACGGAAACGGTCATATGGTTAAGGATTATGCAGACGGCAGTAGATTTAAGTTTAAGGATATTATATAAGTTTTCATCAGGGGATGATAGACCATAAAAGTATTTTAGTTTTTAGGAATCCATGAGTTTAATAATAGGAGCTAGCTGGTTATTTCAGCTAGCTCCTATATGGTTATTAGTTATGGATTAGATGTTTCCAGCTATTTGCCCTTAGCCTCGTTCCACTTATGCATATAATTTCTTTCCATATCCTCTCCAAGATATTTAAATGCTGTGCATCGTTCTATGATCTCATTGGGAGGAAACGCAACAGGGCTATTTTTGACGTCCTGGTCCTCAATTAATTCCCAAGCACCGTAATTAGGAGTTGAATAGGTAATGAACTCAAAATTCATTAGAGCGATTTTGGGATCACACAAAAAATTTATAAAGGCTTCAGCGTTTTCCTTGTTTTTGCTGTTCTTTGGAATAACCCAGCCATCAATCCATACATTGGACCCTTCTTTAGGTACAACATATTCAAGGTCGGGGTTTTCCCGTTGAGTAAAAATAGCCTCTCCTGAATAGATAACACCTACAGCTGCTTCTTCTCCTATCATTTTATCACGAACCTGATCAACTACGTAAGCCTGTACAAGGGGATATTGCTTTTTTAAGAGAGCCTTTGCTTCCTCTAACTCTGCTTCGTTTGTACTATTAAGGTCATAGCCAAGAGATACTAAAGCAATGGCAAATGCATCTCTTACACTATCAATCATAAGAATTTCACCAGCATACTTTTCGTCAAAAAGGATATCCCAGCTATCTACTGGACCCTCTACCTTGGTTTTATTATATAAGATACCTAGGGTGCCCCAAGTGTAAGGAACTGAATATTTGTTACCGGGATCAAATTCCTCTGCGCTTTCTAAATGTACTGAATCAATATATTTAAAATTGGGGATATTATCAAAATTAATTTCTTGAAGTAGGTCATTTTCTATCATCTTTTGTATCATATAATCGGAAGGGCATACTACATCATAATTAATTGCCCCTGCTTGAATCTTGGGATACATTTCCTCATTTTGTTGGAAATCATCATACACCACTTTAATACCTGTTTCTTTCTCAAAAAGATCAATTACATCGGGATCTATATAGTCACCCCAGTTTAATACATAGACCTTTTCCCCATCCTTGCTGCCACATGCTGTTAATAATGCTACCATGATTAACAGGGCAATCATACCAATAAAATTTTTCATAAGATTCCTCCTAATCCTTATAAATTACTTTTTCTTAACGGTTTGCTTATCTGCATTTTTCCTGTTTATGATTATCAAAAGCAGTAGTACGCTTATAAACATTAGGGTAGATAGTGCATATATTTCAGGCTTAATACCCTTTCTTACCTCTGAATAAATCTTTGTAGAGATTGTGTTAATTTCAGGCCCTTTAGTAAAATAAGTTATTACAAAATCATCTAGGGACATGGTAAACCCTAAAAAGAATCCAGTTAATACACCCGGAAAAATGTCCGGTAATATGACTTTAAAAAAGGCATATATAGGAGATGCCCCTAAATCCAAGGCGGCTTCATAGGTATGAGCATTAAGCTGTCTTAGCTTTGGCATGACACTTAATATTACATAGGGTATATTAAAGGTAATATGTGATATTAATACGCTACTAAAGCCAAGGGTAAAACGCATAGCTATAAACAATAGCATTAATGATATACCAGTTACAATATCAGCATTTAACATAGGGATATTTGTTATGGCCACCATAATAGTCCGTGGTGTTTTCTTCATACCATTTATTGCAATGGCGGCAGCGGTACCGATAATTGTAGCCAATAAAGCTGATAAAAAAGCTATAATAAGTGTCGTATATAGGGCATTCATAATACTTTCATTTTTAAATAGCTCCTTATACCAATGTAGTGTAAAGCCACCCCACCTAGCCCTAGACTTAGAAGAGTTAAATGATAATACTATCAGTATGATAATTGGAGCGTATAGGAAAAATAGTATAAGTCCTACATAAAATCTTTCAGTGATTTTTTTTACCATAGACTATTTCCCTCGCTTTCCTTATCAAATTTTGATACGATTGCCATACTAATAAGTATAAAAATCATCAATACCAGTGAAAGTCCAGAGCCAACATGCCAATTACCGACACGGAATTCCTGCTCTATTACATTTCCTATTAAAGTAATCTTACTACCGCCCAATATATTGGAGATTACAAAGGTTGTAAGTGATGGAACAAACGCCATAGTAATGCCACTTATAACACCTGGTAGACTTAAGGGAAAAATAATCTTTAAAAATGTCTGTATGCCATTAGCACCTAAGTCTCTTGCGGCATTTACAATGTCCTTGTCAATTTTAATAAGGACGTTATATATAGGCAGTACCATAAAGGGTAGGAAATTATATACCATACCAAGTATGATAGCATTAGGTGTATTGATTATGTTTAGCATAGGTAAATTAAAAAACTTAAGTACAGTATTGATAACGCCAGTTCTTTCTAGAAGATTTTGCCAGGCAATTGTACGGAGTAAGAAATTCATCCACATTGGGAGTATTATTATCATTACTATAAAGTTGCTTTTATTTTTTGCTTTACTTAAAATCATAGCAAGGGGATAAGCCAGTAAAAGGCATATTACTGTGCTTTTCCAAGATAAACCAAGTGCAAGTCTTAGTGACCTAAGGTTTATGGGATCAAGTATTGCTAAGACATTGTCTAATGTTAAGCTAGTATCAGTATTAGTAAGACCATAATATAAAATAACTAAAATAGGTATTATGATAAAGCCAATCATCCATAGTATATATGGAAAGGATAGCCATTTGCTATTACGGATTCTAATGGATGATGATCCTTTTTTCTGTAAAGGAGATTTTGGAGTTTTAGTATTAAGTACATTCCTTAATTTCATAGGACCCTCCTTAAATAATATATTAATTATATTTCTAATTCCGCCGCCTCTTCATCCTCTGATTCTGGTTTATTCATTATCTGGATATCAAAGGGGTCAACCCAGATGCCCACCTCATTACCTACAGGGACTAAATCAGTGGAATGTACAAGCCAGTCATGGCCACAAGCATTTACCTCCATTTCATAATGCACTCCTTTAAATAGGAGGGAGGTAACAACACCCTTTATTATACCTTCTTCAGGCTTGACCAAATCGATATCTTCTGGTCGGATAACTACGTCCACAGGTTTGTTTTGTCCAAAACCTGTGTCTACACAAATAAAATTGGTGCCCAGTATATTTACCAGCTTATCCTCAACCATTATAGAGGGGAGGATATTACTTTCACCTATGAAATCCGCTACAAATGCATTCTGAGGTTCATTATAGATATCCTCTGGTGAACCTATCTGCTGGATATAGCCTTGATTCATAACTACTATAGTATCTGACATAGTAAGGGCTTCTTCTTGGTCATGGGTTACATATATAAATGTAATACCAAGCTCGTTTTTAAGCCTTATTAGCTCATACTGCATATCCTGACGTAGTTTTAAATCTAGGGCTCCTAAGGGCTCGTCAAGAAGAAGGACTTTTGGCTCATTAACAATAGCTCTTGCTATGGCAATTCTTTGCTGTTGGCCTCCACTTAGGGAATCGGGCATACGATTTTCGAAGCCATCTAGATTAACAAGTTTTAGAGCGTATTTTATTTTATCGTTTATATAAGCCTTTGTTTTTTTCTTAATTTTCAAGCCAAAAGCAATATTTTCTGCAATTGTCATATGATTGAAAAGAGCATATTTTTGAAACACAGTATTAAGCTGTCTTTCATTTGGCGCAGTATTAGTAATATCCTTGCCTTCAAAAATCACCTGCCCCTTATCAGGACTTTCAAATCCGCCTATTATTCTTAAAGTCGTTGTCTTGCCACAGCCAGAGGGTCCTAGCAATGTCAAAAATTCATTTTCGCGGATATATAAGTTTAATTCATCCAGTACGACATTTTCGCCGTAGGACTTAGTTATATTCAAAAGATTTATTAATTTATTATCCGTCATAAATGTGTTCTCCTTTTGTATAATTAGAAACTTGGTGGTGTAGAAATCCAAAGTAGGCTAGCACCACTTTTTTCTGAAGCTGTAATGTAATGCTGTTTGTTAGCTATAAAATAAAAGGATTCTCCTTTTTTTGCCTTAAAGCTTCTATTGCCAATATGGAGTATTATGCTACCACTAATAATATAACCAAATTCTTCGCCCTCATGTGGATTATCAGGATATGTAGAACCTCCAGGGTCTAATGTAAGAAGAATGGGCTCCATCATGTTCTTTTGAGCATTGGGTATAATCCACTTTACTAGGTTCTTAAGTTCTCCATCATATTTTTCAAAATAATCAGTTTTTTTAAATACAACCTGTTCGGAGGATGTTCCACTAAAAAACTCCTCTAGATTTGTCCCAAGGCATTGGAGAATGTCTACAAGTGTAGCAATTGAAGGAGAAGTCAAATCTCTTTCTAGCTGAGATATAAAGCCCTTTGATAATTCAGCCCTATCAGCCAGCTCCTCTTGAGTTAGACTTTTTTGAATACGCAATTCTTTAATCTTTTGACCGATATTCATAAGATACTTTCCTTCCATATTCTTAATAATTATAAACTTCAAGTTTAGCACTGCTAAACAAAGCGCAATTTTAATTATACTAATAAATGATAACTTGTCAATACCTTATTTGATAATATATATAGAATTATGCCAGGAGCTAGTTTATTAATTCTTATTGTCGTAGAATGCATTTATCATGGTATCAATTTTGATGTAAAAACTGCGAATTCATGCATTAGTATTGGCTTTGCATGAAGTGTCATTATAATGGGAATTTGTTCAGATAAGAGCGTAAAAAAAGCTAGACATAAGGTCTAGCTTTCGATAGAGTTTTAACATAGCTTACTTCTTATAAAAGTTCTTAATTCTATCCATTCTTGAGGTCATTCCCTGAAATAGATAGTCCACTAGGGTAATTGCCACCATAGATTCTACAACTACCACAGCTCTAGGTACTATAATGGGGTCATGGCGACCAACAATTTGAATTTCAATATTTTCATTGTATTTATTAGCAGTCCTTTGAGGCCTTCCTATAGATGCGGTTGGTTTTATAGCAGCCCTAAGGATAATCTCAGAACCATCGGTGATACCACCTAGTATTCCTCCAGCATGATTGGTCAATTTAGTCAGCTGATTATTTTTATCGTATGCAAAGGGGTCATTATTTTCAGACCCAGTACGTGTGGCAACTAGAAAGCCGTCCCCAATCTCAACTCCCTTAACAGCGCCAATAGACATTACAGCTTTTGCAAGGGCAGCATCTAGCTTGTCAAATACGGGTTGGCCGATTCCAGGAGGCATTCCTGTTGCGATACATTCTATAACCCCTCCTACAGAATCATTTTCATTTTGTTTTTCTAGGATGTATTCTTCAGCCCTCTTTGTGGCATCTGGATCGGGCATAGAAAGAGTACTATTTAGGGAATATTCCTTACGACAATTTTGATAGTCTATTGTAACGGGGCCTATAGATTTTGTATATGCATACACTGAGATTCCCAGCTCATTAAGAATAGAGGCAGCTATGGCTCCTGCGGCTACCCGACTTATGGTTTCTCTTCCTGAAGACCGGCCACCACCACGATAATCTCTAAAACCATATTTACTATCATAGGTATAGTCAGCGTGTCCAGGACGATAGTAAGAAGCGATGTCTGAATAATCAGACGAACGCTGATTTTCATTGAATACAACTAACGATATGGGAGTACCCGTAGTTTTTCCCTCAAACACGCCAGATAAAATACTTACCTTATCATCTTCCTTTCTGGGAGTGGAATATTTTGTCTGACCAGGCTTTCTTCTTTTAAGATATGCTTGAATTTGCCCTTCATCTATGGCTAGACCAGCTGGACAGCCATCTATAACGACTCCGTACCCTTTTCCATGTGATTCCCCCCAGGTGGAAATCCTAAAGTTCTTTCCATATATTGATCCTGACATATTTCCTCCATTCCTGCACAAGACCGTTAATTTACATAAGTCTATATGCATTATAAAGCTAGCTAGTTAACTACAAACGTAAGTTTACATTAAGTAGATTTGGGATAAAGCCCCTTTGTTTTGTATCATAGTATATAGGAAAACGAACCTAGTTTCAATGACATTTATAAATAATGTTCATATACTAAATTGACAACAATTTATCTGAGGCTTAATATGGACAATAGATTTCAAAATAGTAATAATAGAAATTGGTATATAAAAGGTGTTGATAACTATAATGATAAGGAACGTCCTATTCAAAGGGAGACTTCTAATAAAATAAATGATGATGATCTGATTATAGAAGAAAATACAATTTACGAAATTGATATTGATTGCGTGGAACGGTTAAAAAGAAATAGAAAACGTTAATAACTAGCATTTCTTACCTTATAGGGATTTTGATAGGAGTTTCTCTATAAGGTAAGAAAAAAGCTGCGTAAAACGCAGCTTTTTTGTTAAACATAAGGAAATGATAGGCAATTAGCTTAGATTATTAGAAGCATCCGAAACCGTTTCCGTTACCGCAGCAGCATAGGATTAGGATAAGGAATATAATCCATCCACAACCATCATTAGATCCGCCACAGTCCCTTCCTCCTAAAAATCCAGAATTGTTACCTCCGCAGCAGCATAGAATCAGGATAAGGAAAAGAATTCCTCCGCAATCACCAAATCCACCTACACCACGGTCACAATGTGTTGCAGCTAAATCACTCATAGTAGTTCCTCCTAATATTAATTACACTGTATCATATGATACTTAGCTTGACTGATTTCCTCTTTTTTCATTAAATAAAATAAATATTTGTAAATAAAGCAAGTTGAATATTGGGTAAGCAATTAGAATAAGATTATATAAAAGCTTTGGAGTTATTTATGAAAGATAATAAGATTCATATTATTGTTCATTGTAAGGATTATGAAAGCAGGCGGACTATCCTAGAGAATCTGGGACATATAAAGTATAGGCTACCTATGATAGATGCCTATGTATTAGAGGTTGAACAAGACAAGCTGAACATGATTAGGGAACTAGAAGGCTTGATAGATGTAGAGATTGATGCCCATATTACTGCTCAAATGAATCGAGTAAATGACATAATTGAATGCAGATGGGCCCACAATATGGGGTATTATGGTCAAAGGATTGGAGTTGCAATAGTTGATACAGGAATAAGTCTCCATAAGGATTTTATAGAGGGCGGTAACCGTGTTATCGCCTTTAAGGATTTTATAAGCGGAAGAAAAGAGCCATATGATGATAATGGACACGGAACCCATGTGGCTGGAATTATTGGTGGTAACGGATACTCATCAAAAGGAAAGTATATGGGTATAGCACCCGCCTGTAATTTTATTGTTATTAAGGTTCTTGATAATAGGGGAGATGGAAATATATCAGATGTACTTGCCGGACTTCAATGGATTATTGATAATAAGGAAAAGTATAATATTCGTATATTAAATATTAGTGTAGGAACCTCCGCAAAGGACAGTTTGGGTGAAAACTCTCTTCTTGTTCAAGGGGTAAATGCGGTATGGGATAGTGGGATAGTTGTGGTTGTTGCAGCAGGAAATAATGGACCAAGTCCTATGTCTATATCCACACCTGGAATTAGTAGGAAGGTAATTACAGTAGGGTCATCTGATGACAATGTTTCAGTGGAGGTGTTTGGCTCAAAGACAAAGGATTATTCAGGCCGGGGTCCTACACCATATTGTATAAAGAAACCTGATATTGTAGCACCTGGCTCTAATATTATATCTTGTAATATAAATAGATTTATTTCAAAAGGAAGAGGAAGAAGTCCAAGGTCTAGGGAGAATGAATATCCTATGATGTATACTATCAAAAGTGGGACGTCAATGGCGACACCTGTGGTATCAGGTGCAATTGCTTTGCTTTTATCAGCATATCCTAACCTAAGCAACAAAGATGTAAAGTTAAAACTTAGAAATAGTGCAGTGGATTTAGGGCAAAGATGGGAGAAGCAAGGCTGGGGACTTTTAAACGTAAAAGGGTTAATTCAATGCAAAATATGAATTAGTTTATTAAATTTACAAATTACCTATTGTCAAATAATTATTAAGGTATTATAATATAGCTAGGTAATTCATTATATGGGATAAATGTATTAATTTATCATCCTCTTACTTGATTTTTTCGATTTTTGAAATAACAAGAATAGAATACATATAATTGCAAAGTATAATCGTAGCGATTTACCTAAGAAACTAACAGATAAATATTATAATAATATAAGGAGGAATAAATTATGTCATATTTTAATGTTGGCAAGATTGAGTATGAAGGTCCACAAAGTAAAAACAATCTTTCATTTAGGTATTATAATCCTGAAGAAGTTGTTATGGGTAAAACCATGAAAGAGCATCTGAGATTTGCTATGTCCTATTGGCATACATTCACCTATATGGGTAATGATCCTTTTGGTGGCTCAACCATGGCTCGTGATTGGGATAATACTGAAGATGTTATGAAGCAGGCAAAGGAAAGAGTTTATGCAGCATTTGAATTTATGGAGAAGCTACAGATTCCATATTTCTGCTTCCATGACGCTGATATAGCTCCTAGAGTTCCTAACGATTTAGCTGAGACTAACAGAAGACTAGATGAGATTGTAGCTGTAATTAAGGAAGAAATGAAACGTACAGGAATTAAGTGCCTCTGGGGTACAACTAATGCTTTCGGTGATGATAAGTTTGTACACGGTGCAGGAACTTCCTGTAATGCAACTGTTTTTGCATATGCAGCAGCTCAGATTAAAAAGGCTATGGAAATCACCAAGGAATTAGGTGGTGAAAACTATGTATTCTGGGGTGGTCGTGAAGGTTATGAGACACTTCTTAATACAGATACCGGTCTTGAACTTGATAACTATGCTAGATTACTTCAGATGGCAGTTGATTATGCTAAGGAAATCGGATTTACCGGTCAATTCTTAATCGAGCCTAAGCCAAAGGAGCCTACAAAGCATCAGTATGACTTTGATACTCAGACAGTACTATCTT
>JAAYRC010000132.1 GCA_012518975.1 Clostridiales bacterium | reverse complement strand
CCTCCGATTGCAAACATGTATTTTCCGAATTTAGTTTTGTTCCAAACAATCCATGTTATTGCACAGATTGCAAAAGCTATTAAAATAAGGTATGGGATTTGCATGTTTCCTAATTTTATATAACCTGTACCAATTTTAATCATTTTCTTGGATATACCACCAATTGGTTGTGCACCATAAGGGGGTCTATCAAAATAAATTGAAGATGCACCGTATAATACTAACTGCATTGAAAGGGTTGCAATAATTGGTGGAACCTTTAATACAGCTATTGCTAAACCTGTTATTGTACCTAAGATAGCACATAATACCGCTACTATTATGATTGGTATAAACAAAGGCATTTCAGCTAATCCAGGATACATTTTATAAGCATATTCAGTCTGTTGCATTAATGAGGCTGATATTACAGCTGCAAGACCAATCATACGTCCTGTCGATAAGTCTGTACCTCTTACTATAAGTACCATACCCGCACCTAAGGCTATGATAATTCTAGTTGCTGATTGTGCGAATATATTCTTAAAATTAACTAAAGACAAAAATTTTGGTTCAATTATTACTATTGCTATCAATAAAGCTATTAGCACAATATATATAATCTTATCTACTAAAATATCTTTTATAGATATATTAGAATTCCTTTTAACGTTTATCACCTTAATAACCTCCGAGTCTATATAAATTTGGCTGAAGCCTCCATTAACTGGACTTGACTTACATTCTTAGCGTCAAATATTCCTGCTTGATGACCATTACTCATAACCAAGATTCGATCACATATACCAAGCAGTTCGGGCATTTCAGAACTTATAACTATAATTCCTTTACCCTGGCTGGCAAGCTTGTTCATCAGTTGATATATTTCATACTTTGCTCCTACATCGATGCCTCTAGTGGGTTCGTCAAGTAATAATATGTCGGGATTAGTCAATAACCATCTTCCAAATATTACTTTTTGTTGATTACCACCTGATAGGTTGCCAATTTTCGCCCTTGCCGAAGGGGTTTTCACATTGATTTTTTTAATCATGTCCCTTACTGTATCTTTAATTAAGGCATCACTTAAAAATCCTTTTTTTATATATCTATCAAGATTTGATATTTTGGTATTAAATGAAACACTTAGGTCTGCAAATATACCATCTTTACGACGTTCTTCAGTAACAAGCGCAAAACCATTCTTTAAAGCTTTTGTTGGTGAGTCATTGTCAATTTCCTTACCATTAAGAATGAATTTCCCCTCACCCTTTTGTCTAAGACCAAATATGGTTTCTAATACTTCTGTTCTTTTTGAACCTACTAGACCAGAGATTCCAAGTATTTCACCTTTATGTAAATCGAAGCTTACATCTTTAAAATCTGGTGTCATACTTGCTAAGTTTTCTACCTTAAGTAACACTTCTCCAGGCTTTGTTGTTTTTTCTGGATATCGTTCTTTTAATTCTCTACCAACCATCATTTTAATTATCATATCAGTAGTAAGCTCACTGGCTGGTTTAGTATCAATCCATTTACCATCTCTTAAAACAGTTACATCCTCAGAGATTTTAAGGATTTCCTCCATTTTATGAGAAATATATATGATACTTGTATTATTCTCTTTTAGCTTATCTATAATTTTAAATAAATGGGTTACTTCTTTTTCAGTTAAGGATGAAGTTGGTTCATCCATTACGATTACCTTCGAGTCATATGATACCGCTTTGGCTATTTCAATCATTTGCCTTTGTGGAACTGACAAGGATCCTGCTTTTACACTTGGATCAACATCTATTCCAAGACCATCCAATATTTTTTTTGTATCAGCATACATTTTTTTTGAATCTACAAAGCAACCTTTCATCGGGAAGCGACCAAGCCATACATTCTCCATTACACTTCTGTCCAAAACCTGGTTTAATTCCTGGTGGACCATAGATACGTGGTTTGTAAGAGCCTGGGCAGGATTCTCAAAATTCACTTTTTTTCCATCAAGGATGATTTCTCCTTCATCTATAGAATTTATGCCAAATAAACACTTCATTAATGTTGATTTACCTGCTCCGTTTTCACCCATTAGGGAGTGTACCGTTCCAGGACGGACTTTTATGGTAACATCATCCAGTGCTTTTACACCTGGAAAACTCTTTGATATATGACGCATTTCAAGGATATACTTTTCTGCCATTCTCTTTCCTCTTTCTGTCTAATCATGGGTCCTATCGATTAGTTCGGCTTAGGACTATTATTTTGTTAAATATACGGAAAGGCCGACCCTTTCCGTATATTCACTTAACAAAACATCACAAATCTTATATTAATTTACTACTATTCTGCATATGTTTCTTTAGCAACATCTAGATTGTCAATTGTAATAGGTTGATATGGTACACGAATCGCCTTTGCTCCTGGCTCAAGCTCAAAATCTATTCCTTCAAGGGGATCTCTGTCATTAACTAAGTTGTCTGCCATCTTTACTATTACTTCACCCTGAGTTCTTGCATCCTGTAAGACTGACCCCATCATTTCGCCACTTTCAATTCTATCAAGAACCTCAGGAAGTGCATCTATACCAATAATAGGAATATACATATCACTTTCTTTTCCTTCATTGTTAAATCCAGCTGCTTCTATAGATTGAAGTGCACCAAGCGCCATTGCATCGTTAGCTGCTACAATAAACTCAATGCTATCACCGTATTTAGATACCCAAGCATCCATTTTATCCTTAGCTTTTGCGGTATCCCACATGCCTGTATCTTCCTCTAATAGATCGATTTCGATACCAGCTTCTTCAATTGTAGTCTTAACATACTGTGCTCTAGGCTGTGCCGCTGTATGTCCTGGGTCACCCATTAATACGATAAGCTGAAGCTTTCCATCACCATTTTTGTCAACCTCAGGATTAGCATTCCAGTAATCAATAATCATCTGACCTTGTATTGATGCACCATAGTCACCACCCGTTGAGGTCACCTGGTAAACCTTGTCATAAGACGCCAATAATTCCTGATCCATTATCTCTTTATTAAAGAAAATAACTGGTATGTTTCCTGCATCAATAGCCTTCTGTACAAGAACTGGAGCAGCTGTTGTATCTACTACAGATAAGGCTATGGCTTTTGCTCCCTTAGCCAACATTGTATCAGTCTGGTTATTTTGAGTACCTTGATCATTCTGACCATCTTCTATATTGGTTTCAAAAACACCTTTACTTGCATTTACAATAGCTTTTCCAATATAGGAATTAAAGTTGTCTGATGATGAATAGATACCTGCTCCTAGTATTGGTAGCTTATCATCGGCTTTATCATTTGTTGTACCATTTGTCTTTCCGTCTGTATTATTCTTTGGTGTATCTTCTTTACTACATCCTACAAATAATACGGTTGTCATTACTAGTATCAGCAATACACTAAGTAGTTTTTTATTCATTGCGTCTACCTCCCTGATGAATTAATTTTTAATTTGTAATTACGTATATAAATATAATGAATCTTTATCTTCTTAACAACATTTCATTTTTAGATTAAGGGGGACTTTTTTTGGTTCTTCATCAATTTAAACAAAAAAAAGATAGTAAATACTAATAAACTATAATAATTTAATATTTACTATCTCCTATATAGGGTTATATATACATCATCTTTATCAATAAGCCTGCCATCTTTTATATAGATTTTATGACCTTCTACCTTATGAGTTTCAGATAATAATTTGGATAAAATTATAACTGTTATCCCCCTAGATTTAAGATGATGAATCATTTCTAAAGTAATTTCTTGAAGATTTATATCTAGCTCCGTAAAAGGCCTTATGCATATTACAATATTTGGTGCGTAAAGATACCACTTAAGATAAGCTATAACCTGAAGGGTTCGAGGATCGAGTTTCATTAGCTTTACATGAAGGTATTCATCCAAATTAAATGTTTTTAATAGATGGATAAGACTCTTTCTATATTTTTTTCTAAACCAGAAGAAAGGTACTTTTTTAGATAAGGCAAGACAAATATTTTCATCTAAGGTCATATTATAGAAAAGCATATTTTCATATGG
>JAAYRC010000025.1 GCA_012518975.1 Clostridiales bacterium | reverse complement strand
TCAACAAAAAGCTATGATATATTCTGCTGTACTCTGCACTTTGTTTATTATTATAATAAATGAGGAGTAGATCTTATGAAATATAAATATATTAATGTAGCAGAAATATTGCCTGAAGAGCTATTAGTCCAGATTCAAAAGCATGTTAGTGGCAAGATTATATATATTCCTTTGGGAGAAAAGCGCCTCAACTGGGGTGAGAAAAATGGGGATCGACATCCTGATATTTTATGGGACGACGTAAAAGCCAAATTAGAATTAAATCCGGAAAAGCTATGGTCCCTTAATGAAATGGAGCTGACCGGAGGTGAACCGGATGTTGTAGACTTTGATCATAGATCGGGCGCATATGTTTTTTGTGATTGCTCCATGGAAACCCCTAAAGGTCGCAGAAGCATCTGTTATGACCGCGAGGGACTTGAGTCAAGAAAAGCGCATAAGCCGGAGAACAATGCAATCGATATGGCAGCTTTCATGGGAATCGAACTATTATCGGAAGAAGAGTACCGGAAGTTACAGACTCTGGGGAAGTTCGATCAAAAAACATCAAGCTGGATAAAGACTCCATCTTCAATCAGAGAACTAGGTGGGGCTCTTTTCTGTGAACGGCGTTATGAGACGGTCTTTGTATTCCACAACGGGGCAGGATCCTATTATGCCGTTAGGGGCTTTCGTGGTCTCCTGAGGGTATAGACGTATTTGAATTATATGATACCTAGAGCTATTGTTTCAGCATATAGCAGATAACAGATAGAAAGAGAGCATTAATCATGAAAAGATATATAGACTTGAGTCAAGATATAACCCATGATATGCCTGTTCATCCATATGATGATAAGGTAAAGCTATATCAAGATAAGTTCTTAGACAAGGATAAATACGTCAATTTTAAGCTTGAAACTGGCATGCATTCAGGAACTCATATTGATACTCCCATGCATTTGACAGACCGCGAGACCTATATAAATGATATTCCCTTAGATAGGTTTGTTGGAAGAGCTGTTATCCTTGACGTTAGAAATGAAGGAATTATTAAGTTCAAAGAGGAATATAAAGATATTGTGCGAAATGATCACATTGTTTTCTTGTATACTGGTCATAGTGATAAGTATGGAACAGAAGAGTATTATATTAATCAACCTGTAATAGATGAAGGATTGGCGGATTTTTTTGTAGAGAAGAATATTAAGATGTTGGGTATGGATTTGCCATCACCGGATAACTATCCATTTGAAATTCACAAGAAATTATTTGCCAACAATATATTGATAGTAGAAAATCTGACTAATTTATCAGAGCTTATAGGAGTTAAAGATTTTGATATAATTGCATTTCCATTAAAGATAAGAGCCGAAGCTTCCCTAGTTAGAGTTGTAGCCTGCATAGATGTATAGTCTACTATACTTTACTCTTATGGTAGGCCTCTTTCTTCCTTCCTCTTGAATGTTTGAGCTCAAAAACAGGTAGTCTTGTATTGGCTCTTGATTTATTGATGCCGATAAAGGCAAAATAGCCAGTCACAATTGTTATTCAAAGCAGTATTACATTGTTGGTCACGTATAAGGCTATGGTTTTGTTATACTTCATAGTGCTAATATTAGGGAGGCGGACAACTTAAAAAATTTAAAATTGCTCAAGTTGCTAAGATTGTTGGCTTACATCCCAATACAGTGCGTTTATATGAAAAATGGGGTATAGTCACCAAACCAGAAAGACAAGAAAATGGATGCCGGATATTTACTGATTTACACATAAGGCAAATCAAACTTGCTCGTACTACATTTCAAATGGGAGTAGTAAGTATATCAGATGAATAAGCAAAAATAGTAATTTTAATAATCC
>JAAYRC010000131.1 GCA_012518975.1 Clostridiales bacterium | reverse complement strand
ATCGCCGCCGAATTTGTAAGTAACATAACAAAGCGGTCAATTCCAATTCCAATACCACCTGTTGGAGGCATACCATACTCTAATGCAGTAATAAAGTCCTCATCAGTCTCATTAGCCTCTTCATCACCTGCTGCCCTAAGTGCTTCCTGGGCCTCGAATCTGCCCCTTTGATCTATAGGATCATTCAACTCTGAGAATGCATTAGCGAATTCGCGTCTTGTAACAAATAGCTCAAACCGCTCTGTATAATCAGGATTATCTGGTTTTCTACTTGCCAGAGGCGATATCTCTACAGGGTGATCCATAATAAAGGTAGGTTGAACCAAATGCTCTTCAACATATTCTTCAAAGAAAAGATTAAGAATATCACCTTTTTTATGTCTATCTTCAAATTCAATATTATGCTTCTTAGCTAAAGCCTTAGCTGATTCTTCATCTGCTATCTGGTCAAAGTCTATATCTACATACTTTTTGACAGCCTCAACCATTGTAAGTCTTTCAAAAGGCTTTGATAAGTCTATTTCATCATCACCATATTTAACTGTTGTGGTGCCTAAGACCTTGTCTGCAACAGTACGGAAAAGATCCTCAACCAAATCCATCATGCCATGATAATCTGTATATGCTTGATATAGTTCAAGTAATGTAAATTCAGGATTATGTCTTACTGACAAGCCCTCATTACGAAATACTCTTCCAATTTCATATACACGCTCTAGACCACCTACTATAAGTCTCTTAAGATAGAGCTCTAGGGAAATTCTTAGGAATATATCCTGATCTAAAGCATTATGATGTGTAGTAAAAGGCCTTGCAGCAGCTCCTCCTGCATTGGGGGTAAGCACTGGTGTTTCAACTTCTATAAAATCTTTTCCATCTAGATAATTTCTAATTTCTCTAATTATTAAGGACCTTTTTACAAATGTATCCCTCACCTCAGGATTAACAATCAAATCCACATACCTTTGGCGATATCTTGTATCAGTATCCTTTAGTCCGTGATACTTCTCAGGAAGTATCTGCAGGCTTTTCGAAAGAAGAACAACATTATTAGCTTTTATGGAAATTTCCCCTGATTTAGTCTTAAATACTACGCCCTCTATGCCTACAATATCACCAATATCATATTTTTTAAATTCAGCATAGGACTCATCACCAATCTCATCTTTTCTTACATAGGCCTGAATATCACCCTTTAAATCTCTTAAATTACAAAAGGACGCTTTACCCATTACACGTTTAGTCATAATACGACCAGCAATAGTCACTGTTTTATCTTCAAAACCCTCGTAGTCATTCAAAATATCAGACGAATGATTGGTAACATCATATTTCATAATTTGAAAGGGGTCTTTTCCCTTCTCACAAAGCTCATTAAGCTTATCTCTTTTAACCTTGAGAAGCTCATTAATATCTTGTTCGTTTTGTACTCTTTCATCAGCCATGTTTTATTCACCTCTTATATTTAAAGCCAACATTATCCCTTTGGTTAGATGTCAATAGCTAACCTTATACTATTTTGACTTTTGTATTTCTAGAATCTTATATTGAATTACTTCCCCATGGGTTTGAACATCAACTATTTCGCCAACCTTTTTGCCCAGTAGTTCGCTACCAAGCGGGGATTCATTAGATATCCTACCCTTAAGGCTATTAGCCTCGGTAGAGCCTACAATCTTATAGGTCAATTCTTCATTGTAGCCCATATCAAGTATTTTAACTCTACATCCAATATTTATTACATCAAGGTTAACATCGTCCTCTATTACAACCTCAGCATTTCTAAGGATTTTTTCAATCTCATCAATTCTAGCCTCGATATCTCTTTGCTCATCCTTTGCTGCATCGTACTCGGCATTCTCGGAAAGGTCCCCCTGTTCCCTTGCCTCTTTAATTTTTTGCGCAACTTCTTTTCTTTTATTAACCTTAAGATCATGAAGCTCACTTTCTAAGCTTTGCAACCCCTCATAGGTTAATATGTTTTTCTTCTCTAACATAAACACCTTTCCTCCATATAGCCATTACTTTTAATTCCATACAACACATTCAAAGTATTATATATCATCTATAGTTTCTTGTCAACAGCGTGAAGCCTTTTGAAAACACTGGTTTTCGACATTTATTTCACACCTTTTAGACAATACATAACAATAGTCTTGCAATACCCCTATATAGACTCAATTACATGTCATATTGATTCTAACAAATGGTAATAGCAAAAGACTAATAATACTTTGAATTTAATCCATTTAAAAGATACACTATATCTTATCTTTATAGCATATAAAATATACTTACATTTTATGAATATTCAATTTATTAAATCCGATTTATTATTTTATGCTTAATTTTATTTAAATTATGCATCCATAATCAGCTTATAATTGCTGGATTTTACATTTATCAATAAGTCCTCAATACTACCAAGTGGTTTGTCAAATCCCATGGCATATCTTTCATGTTCAAAACCATGAGAATCCGTTCCTGCAAACCCCGGCAGATTGTGCTTCTTAGCGTAAGCTACCGCCTTTTTATCAAACTCCATGTTTCTATTGCCAACATTATATACCTCAACCCCATCTACAAAGTTTGGAAACAGACGTATTTCCTTTATATAAGGTCTTTCTCTGAAGGGATGAGCATGAACCACATATCCACCTGCTGCATGGACATTATTATATTGCTCTTCTATAGTCCAATCAAGCATCTCAGGGTGACTTTTCATCCAATCAAGGTCTAAGCCATAGATTAAAAATTCTGTCCCATCATAACAAGACTCCCAGCCAAAAAATACTGATAATCCTATCTTGTCTCCCTCTTTCTTGGCATTTTCATAACCCTTACCAAACATCTCTACACGCTTTTCCCAGGGTAGTCCTTTTGGAATCGCTGTATTACCATTAAAAAAATGATCTGTAACAATAATACCGGAATATCCAGCCTCCTTATATGTTCTTGCTTGCTCTGCACCTGTTATAATAGAACATGCACTTGCTTCACTGGTATGCAGATGGGTTTCATACATAAATAATCCCACTCTTACACCTAGCCTTTCTAAATCACCTTTAACCAGGCCCTTTATAGGACCTTGGAGTAATAGTTCACATTATACATCATTATTGATTATTTTTAAACCCTTTTATTAAATACCTTCATCATCCATAACGAACGTATGATTGTAAAATTACTAGAAAAATACAACGTCTTGTGTTATAATCATTAAAAATAAGCTATATATAGAATTTATAATATAAAGGGGAATGCAACTATGGAACAATATAGTGGAAGTCAAATCGTTGTTTTAGAGGGGCTTGAAGCTGTACGCAGGCGTCCAGGCATGTATATCGGAAGTACTGGTCCTAGAGGACTTCATCATCTTATTTGGGAGATTATTGACAATGGTATTGACGAGCATCTTGCAGGCTTTTGTAATCAAATCGATGTAACCATTCGAAAAGATGGGGCTATAGAGATAACAGACAATGGTCGCGGAATACCTGTGGATATACATCCTGTAAAGAAAATACCTACAGTTCGAGTTATATACACAGTACTCCATGCAGGAGGCAAATTCGGAAGCAGTGTATATAAGGTATCCGGTGGCCTTCACGGTGTGGGTGCTTCGGTGGTAAATGCCCTTTCCAAACAAATGATTGTTGAGATAAAGAGGGATGGAAAAATATATCGTGATGAATATATAAATGGTGGCAAACCAGTAACACAATTAGAAAACGGCCTACTTCCATCTGTGGGTAAATGCAACAAATCTGATACAGGAACAAAGGTTATCTTCTTTCCTGATGATTCTATATTTGAATCAGTAGATTTTAAGCCTGATATAATTAAGAAAAAGCTTAAAGAAATCGCCTTTCTTAATAGAAATCTTTTATTAAACTTTAAGGATGAAATTACAGGCACATCAGAAAGTTATGTAGAGGAATTCGGTATAAAAAGCTTTGTAAGCTACCTAACTAGAGATATGAATACCCTACATGAAGACCCCATTTATTTTGAGGGTAGCAGTGGTGATATAGAAGTAGAAATAGCCCTTCAATACACAGACCACTACTCTGAGCAAATAAATTCCTACTGTAACTGTATCAATGTCGTGGATGGCGGGACCCTAGTGACTGGATTTAAAACTGGTCTTACCCGTGTCATGAACCAATATGCTAGAGAACTTAATATACTAAAAGATAAAGATGAGAATTTTGATGGTAAGGATATCCGTAACGGCATAGTGGCTATTGTTTCTATCAAGCATCCCGACCCTCAATTTGAAGGACAAACCAAAACTAAGCTTGGTAATACAGATGCAAAAAGTGCTGTTGAGGACGTATTTTCACAAGAAGCCCAGAGGTGGTTTGATAAGAATATTGAAGTACTAAAGACAATTCTTGATAATACAATGAAGTCCTTTAATGCCAGAAAGGCTAGTGACAAGGCAAGAACTGCTGTCTTAAAACAGTTATATGATGTAGATACTAGAAGCAAACTAGCCTCTTGTAGTTCAAGAAAGCCAGAAGAGTGTGAACTATATATAGTAGAGGGAGATTCTGCTGGTGGAACCGTAAAAACAGCAAGAAATCGCCGGACTCAAGCAGTCCTTCCCTTAAGAGGTAAGATACTTAACGTAGAAAAAGCCACTCTTGAAAGAATACTTACTAATAATGAAATCAAGTCCATGATAGCTAGTTTCGGATGTGGCATTGGCGATGAATTCGATATATCAAAGCTAAATTATGATAAAATTATTATTCTTACTGATGCTGACGTTGATGGTGCCCATATCAGCACCCTACTACTTACCTTTTTTTATAGGTTTATGCCAGAGCTTATTATGGCTGGGAAGATCTATAGAGGCCTTCCTCCCTTATATAAAGTCGAATATGAGACAACTAATAAGAACAAAAAAGTAAAAGAATCAAAATACATCTTCAATGATTTTGAAATGGAAAAGTTCCGTAAAAACAATTATAAGATATTAAACATTCAGAGATATAAGGGTCTTGGTGAAATGGATGCTCATCAGCTCTGGGAAACCACTCTTGACCCCGAAACTAGAATTTTGGCCAGGATAACTATTAGTGATAATATAGAAGCCGACGAGATTACAAGTACCCTGATGAGCAGCAATGTTCCTCCACGGCGTACTTTCATAATGGAAGAAGCAAGATACGCTAAGTTAGATATATAAGATTCTATTCACTTATATTAGGAGGTTACAATGAAGCATCAAAATCAATATGATCAAATTATAAATATGGATTTCTCTGAGGAAATGAAGACAAGCTTTAGAGACTATGCCATGAGCGTTATAGTCTCCAGAGCAATTCCTGATGTAAGGGATGGTCTCAAACCTGTTCAACGAAGAATCCTTTATTCTATGGTAGAGCTTGGGCTAGCCCCTGATAAGCCCCATAGAAAGAGTGCCCGTATAGTCGGTGATACCATGGGTAAGTATCACCCCCACGGTGATAGCTCCATTTATGACGCCTTAGTACATATGACTAAGGATTATTCTCTTATGGTTCCCTTGGTGGATGGCCATGGAAACTTTGGCTCCATAGACGGAGATGGTGCAGCCGCCATGCGTTACACTGAAGCAAGGCTGTCACCCGGAGCAACCGCCTTACTAGATCATTTAGAAAAAGGCCTAATTGAATTTCTACCCAATTTTGATGGTAGTGAAAAGGAGCCCAAAGTACTGCCTGCAATGGTTCCTAATCTACTTATTAATGGTACAACTGGTATAGCCGTAGGTATGGCAACCAATATGCCACCCCATAACCCTAATGAGGTCTTCGATGGTGTTATGGCCTACATGGACAATCATGATATAAGTATAAAGGAATTAATGACGTATATTCCTGCTCCAGATTTCCCTACTGGAGGAACTATCATAAATCTTGATGAAATGGAACAAATCTATGAAACCGGAGAAGGTAGAATTAGAATCCGGGCCAAGGTTGAGATTGAAAATGGTGATAACGGCAGAAAAAATATAGTAATTACGGAAATCCCCTATACTATAGCAGGGAATAAATTAAAGCTAGTAGAAAACCTTGCCAGCCTAATAAAAGACAAGGTCTTTGAGGAAATT
>JAAYRC010000130.1 GCA_012518975.1 Clostridiales bacterium | reverse complement strand
TTTGTGGATCAACAGTAATAGCGCCATTTATTGGAGCAGCTATTCAACAAAAAGAGGGAATAAGCATTTTAGTAATTGTATTATTTCTAATTCCAGTTATTTCGCTGGTAGTAAGAAATCTAAAAATTCAAAGTCCTTTACATATAGTACTTGTTTCCATAATTCAAGTTGTTTTAGGGTTTATAATAGCGCTTGGTGTGGCACTTGTTGCGTCACTTTTTTTGCTATTTGCAATGTTAGGAGCTGAGCCAAGAAAAAATAGTAATGGTCGAAAATCAAGGCAGGATGATGACTATATAAGTCCAGCTGCTCAAAGTTGGATGGGAAAAGAATATGATGTTAATAGAGCGAATGAATTAGGGTTTAATACAGTCGAAGAGGCGATTGAATCAGGCTTTACTTATGATGGAAGAAGAGTCTAACTAACATGTACAAGAAGCCCCACTTCTAATAGATGATTAATGGTGGGAGTAAGTAGCAAATTCTTATAATATACTTGTGTAAATGAACTTTTTAAAATGTAGTATATATTTTTCATTATTCACTAATCACGTTTTGAAATACTTAATTCAGACAGTTGACAGATGATAAACTATTCTTCTCTTTATTGAAATGAGACTTGCAAAGCATAATGATAGATTATTATTAACTAAGTAGTAGTTAATATCTGTTGCCAATTTATTTATAAGATATAGGTGGCGTCTTTTTATTATGTGAGATATGAGGTTGTGCTACATAAATTGCATAGAGCTTTGTCAATGAGAAAATAAATGAGAAGGAGTTTATTCAAGGAAAACGTGATAAGATTGATAACTAAAAAGCTATCCTATCAATTTGATAGGATAGCTTTTTAAATGTTATTAGTTTGTCGGTACACCATTACTTTTTATGGGTATACTATCAAGTATTGCTTCTACTTCTTCCATTTCAATCTCTGGCGAAAATTCCAGTCTGTATAAAGCATTTCTCAGTTCATCAATGTCAAATAATATAATAACTTCTAGAAAATAATTATCTATATCTAAAATGGTACAAGGAAGACCAGTCTTTGTTATATAGGTTGTCTGTGTCATAGTTTTATATAATTCATATTTCCCTACAATCCATTCTGCAGGAATAAATTGTTCAGTGCACTGTGTATTATCCATTATTACCTCCCTTGATTAGAATAACAATTCTTAATGGTAAAAGGTAACATATTAATAAAATTACAATTAAGTATTACAATTAAGTTTATAATCAAGTATTACAAGACACAATTCAAAAATTTATATAAACAAAAAGTTGCTTATTAATTATTGATTTCAAATTCAGTAGATAAAGCTAAATATGACAGGTATATATGTAACGGCAATAATGTAATAGAGATGTTCTCAGTTTTTTATGGATGAATTAAGGTAAGTGCAGTATAATAAATATAATTTATTTCAAGAGTCGTAAATTAATTAAGTCTAGGAGGTAGACATGAACAAAAAAACAAGATGTGTTTGGGCAGGCGATAGCCCTATATACATAGATTATCACGATAGAGAGTGGGGGCGTCCTCTACATGATGATATAAGACTGTTTGAAATGCTCATATTAGAAGGTATGCAGGCAGGTCTTTCCTGGATTACCATACTAAGAAAACGAGAAGCCTTCAGACAAGCCTTTGATGGGTTTGATCCATATAAGGTGGCTCTTTATGACGAAGCAAAAATTCAAGAACTGTTAACCAACGAACAAATCATAAGAAATCGTTTAAAAATTAATGCGGCGGTAAGTAATGCTAAGATATTTATAAATATAATAAAGCAGTACGGGAGTTTTGACCAATTCATATGGGCCTATGTTGACTATGTACCTATTATTAATCACTGGGAGAAACATGAAGATATTCCAGCGAGTACGCCTCTATCTGAGAAGATAAGTAAGGACTTAAAGAAAATGGGTTTTAAATTTGTGGGCACAACTATAATTTATTCATTCATGCAAGCTATTGGGATGGTTAACGATCATGTCAAAGAGTGTTTTGCTTATGAAGATATTTTAAAAGGTATATAACATATAATGTAGATTAACAGTAAAACATATAATATGTACAGGAGGATAAAGCCTCCCTTATTAGTTTTATTAACAACAATTAAAAAATATATTATAGTCTCTCGGAATCTTGATTGACTAACGAGCGCGAAAGGGTACATGAACATTGAAAAATGAATATTATCCAAGAAAAGTGTACTTCAAGAATTTTTTTATAAAAAAAGACGCACTTAACTAGACATAGTGAATGCTATGATTTAAAATGGTATTGATATATTAAATTATGCGACTTGCATCAAACGCTTCCTTAAGGCAGATTCGTATGGCAAGTCCCATGCATCGAGGTGCTGACACATCATGATGCAAAAAAGGCGGCAATACCATTCTCTAGATGAACGGTGGTTGCCGTCTTCTAGTTTATAGTCTTTTTTACCTCTTTTGTTATTACGTTCAGAAGAAGTTCTTGCATTGTATTCCAGTTTCCATTCCTCAGA
>JAAYRC010000129.1 GCA_012518975.1 Clostridiales bacterium | reverse complement strand
GGCACAGGTAAAACATATGCTTCGGCATTTGCCCTAAGAGAGCAAAATCCAACTAAGGTTTTATTTGTTGTACATAGAGAACAAATTGCGAAGCAGGCGATAAAGAGTTATAGGAATGTTTTTGGAAACACTATAAAATTTGGCCTTTTATCTGGAAACTCAAAAGATTATGATGCAGAATTCCTGTTTTCTACCATGCAAATGATGGCAAAAACTGAGGTAATGGGGCAATTTGAGAAGAAAGAATTTGATATAATTGTAATAGATGAAGTACATAGGGCAGGGGCAGAAAGCTATCAAAAGATTATGAGATATTTTGAACCAAGATTTTGGTTGGGTATGACTGCTAGTCCCGATCGTACTGATGGTTTTAATATTTATGAGCTATTTAATTATAATATTGCCTATGAGATAAGATTACAACAAGCTTTAGAGGAAAATCTACTATGCCCATTTCATTACTTTGGGATTACAGAGCTAGAAATAGATGGTGAGATTTTTGACGATAATACTGGGATAAGAAATTTTGCTAATTTAGTGAGTAGCTCTCGAGTGGATTATATAATAGAGAAAGCCGAATATTATGGTTATTGTGGAGACAGGGTCAAGGGATTGGTCTTTTGTAGTAGAAAAGATGAAGCAAGAGAGTTATCTCATAAATTCAATGGTCGAGGCTATAATACAGTTTTTTTGTGTGGTGACGATTCACAGGAACGTAGAGAAGAATGCATCGAACGATTAACAAATGATGAGAGAACTGATTTAATAGATTATATATTTACAGTGGATATATTTAATGAAGGGGTAGATATACCAGAAATTAATCAGGTAATTATGTTGAGACCTACAGAAAGTCCAATAGTTTTTATCCAACAGCTTGGGCGCGGCCTTCGTAAGGCGGATAATAAGGAGTACGTTGTAATTTTGGATTTTATAGGTAATTACATGAATAACTTTATGATTCCAATTGCCTTATCTGGAGATAGAACATATAATAAAGACAACCTAAGAAGGTATTTATTAGAGGGGGATAGGGTTATTCCTGGATCATCTACAATACATTTTGACAGAATATCAAAAAAACGCATCTTTGATTCTATTGATTCTGCAAATTTTAGTGATATTAGGCTTATTAAAAACAATTACAACAATTTAAAAAACAAACTAGGACGAATCCCCAAATTGAAAGATTTTGATAGATATGGGGAGATGGATGTTTTACGCATTTTTGATAATAAATCATTAGGTTCATATTACAAGTTTCTTGTAAAGTATGAAAAAGATTATAGAATTAGATTAAGTAAAGTAGAAGAGAAGTACATAGAGTTTATTTCCAAAAAGTTGGCATCAGGAAAACGAATACATGAGCTTGAATTGTTAAGCCGTATGTTAACTTATCGTTCTGGCTTATTTAATTTTTTAAGAGAAAGGCTTGCTATGGATTATGATATCCAAATGAGAGAGTGTACCGAAAAAAACATAGTGAATATTATGACCAATGAGTTTCCTACAGGGGCAGGAAAGAAAACTTACGAGGAGTGTGTGTTCCTTGAACCTGATGGTAATGATTACAAAGTAAATAAATCCTTTTCTAAAATGCTAGATAATCCAAAGTTCTTTGAAATAGTAAATGAATTGGTGTCATTCGGAATATACAGAAATAAGAGGGATTACGGGAATAGATATAAAAATACAAATTTTGTATTGTATCAAAAATATACCTATGAGGATGTGTGTCGCTTACTAGAATGGGAGACTAACGAGATTCCATTAAACATAGGTGGTTACAAATATGATGAAAAAACAAATACATTCCCAGTATTTATAAACTATGATAAGGCTGAACATATTCAGGACACAATTAAGTATGAGGATCGATTTATAAACCCAAGCAAATTGATTGCCATTTCAAAACAAAGTAGAACAGTTCAGTCAGATGATGTTCAAAAATTTCTTAAAGCAAAAGAGCTAGGAATTAAGGTCGAGTTATTCGTTCGAAAAAATAAAGATGATAAAATATCTAAAGAGTTTTATTACCTTGGGCCCATGAATGCAACAGGAAGAACAAAAGAGTTTGTAATGGATAATACTGACAGAACGGCCGTTGAAATTGAATGGATTCTCGAGACACCTGTTAGGGAAGATATATATGAGTATATTACAAGTATAACGGAGGATTTAGATGAAACGAATAGAAGTAGTAGCAGCAGTAATCAAGCATAAAGACAAAATTTTTGCAACGCAACGGGGTTATGGTGAATTTAAAGGGTATTGGGAGTTTCCCG
>JAAYRC010000128.1 GCA_012518975.1 Clostridiales bacterium | reverse complement strand
ATTCTCAACTGCTTGTCCATCATTATTTGATTCGCCTGGATCTTCACTAGTCTCATCAATCTCACTATTAGGATCGTCATTGTCAATTGTATTGTCAATAATGTCTGAGTTGCCAGGGTCATCTTCGTTCCCAGACCTATTTGCATTAGACGATTGTGGTGGTATTACAAAAGGATTGGTTTCGTCCTTATGTAATAGCTTATATAACTTTGGCTCGGCAATGCAGAAGGTAAGAGCAGCCACTAAACCAAATATTATTGCCATAAAAATAGTCATAAGAAACGGAAGTAGCCATTTTCTAAGCTTCTTACGTTTCTTAGGTATAACTTGCTCTTTTATAAATTTAAATTCCTTATTCTCCTTATTTACATTAGACATAAATGAGTCTCCTTGTTGAGAAATCTCCGTTACAATCATAGAGAATAATCGGATTAATAAATAATATCCATTACTATCCTTAGCAGACCGTTTTTATGTAATAGGACAATCTTTCCTATTACTTAAATAAGGTGATATCTATTCCCATCTTATCATCTAGTTATGAACATACTATGAATTGTTTGTAAACAAAAGCACTCTAGTACATACTATGTTTTTCATATAACTTCAAGTCTTTTTTCCTTATGTAAGTATATCAAGTTATATAGGCTTTCACAATACCTAACCTAGACAAGTCCCCATAATTAGTTGGTTTTTTGAGTTTTATATTTTTCATGTTTTATTTTCAGACAATCTAAGGTAAAATAGTATTTAAATAAACTATTACAATAATCTGCTATAATATATGATATAACCTTGAAAGGCTTGAATTACTTATGAATGATAAAGCATTACGAACTCTTGAATATAATAAAATTATCCAAAGACTAAATGATATAGCCGGCTCATCTAGAGGTAAGGAGCTTTGTGCTAATCTAAGGCCTAGTCATAATTTAAGCGAAATCATACGTCTTCAAAAAGAGACTACCGATTCATTAAATCGAATACTTCGTAAAGGAAGCCTTTCCTTTTCAGGAATCCACGATATTCGTCCAGGAATTATGCGACTAAGGGTAGGCTCTTCCCTAGGTGCTATAGAACTTCTTCGTATAAGCTCTAGCCTTGATGCAACACTTCGCATTAAGGCCTATGGTGGCTATACTGGTAAGGATGATGAGGATATGACAGAGGATTCTATTACAGAATACTTTGCTGGTCTAGAGCCCTTATCCCCACTTAATAATGAAATTAAGCGCTGTATTATATCAGAAGAGGAAATAGCTGATGATGCTTCATCAGGTTTGAAGAATATCAGAAGGTCAATCCGCATTGCCAATGATAGGATCCACAGTGAGCTTTCATCTATACTTAATTCCTCTAAAAACCTACTTCAGGACAATATAATTACTATGCGAAACGACAGGTATTGCCTACCCGTTAGAGCCGAATATAAAAATCAGTTCCAGGGCATGATTCACGACCAGTCCTCTACTGGCTCAACCCTATTTATTGAACCCATGGCAATTGTTCGTCTCAATAACGAGTTAAGAGAACTAGCTATTAAAGAACAAGAGGAAATAGAAAAAATCCTTGCCAGCTTATCTGAGATGGCTTCTGAACATGTGGACCAGCTTGAATATAATTATAAGACAATAACCGAGCTTGATTTCATATTTGCAAGAGCAAGCCTTTCTAGACAAATGAAAGGTTCTGAGCCAATATTTAATAATGATGGTATAATCGACCTTAAAAGGGCCAGGCATCCTCTGATAGATCCTAAGCAGGTGGTACCTATTGATGTAAGAATCGGAAGTGATTTTAGCATGCTTATTATCACAGGTCCCAACACAGGTGGCAAAACTGTTACCTTAAAAACTGTAGGCTTACTTACCCTAATGGGTCAAGCAGGACTTCATATACCTGCTTATGATAATTCTAAGCTTGCCATGTTTGATGAGGTTTATGCAGACATAGGAGACGAGCAGAGCATAGAGCAAAGCTTAAGTACCTTCTCCTCTCATATGACCAATATAGTATCAATCCTTGATAAAGCAAATGAGAATTCTCTAGTACTTTTTGATGAGCTTGGAGCTGGCACAGATCCCACTGAAGGGGCTGCACTTGCTATGTCTATTCTATCTTACCTTCACAAAAGAAGGATACGAACACTAGCAACCACTCATTACAGTGAACTTAAAATTTATGCCCTATCAACTGATGGTGTACTTAATGCATCCTGTGAATTTGATATTGAATCACTTCGTCCGACCTATAGGCTTTTAATTGGAATACCAGGAAAAAGTAATGCCTTTGCCATATCCAGCAAGCTGGGCCTTCCTGATTATATTATTGATGATGCAAAAAAGCTGATCGGTAAACAGGATAGGACCTTTGAGGACCTTATTACCGATTTGGATCAAAGTAGAACTATCATAGAGAAGGAACAAGAAGAAATATTGCAGTACAAGGCAGAAATTGAAAAGCTTAAAAAATCTCTTGATAGAAAAAGTGAGAATCTAGAGACCAATAGAGAACGTATTATTAAGGAAGCAAAAGAACAGGCTTCTGCTATCTTACAGGAAGCCAAGGATATGGCTGATGAGAGCATACGAAAATACAACCGTTGGCTTCAAGAGGGTGGTAATATCAAGGATATGGAAGCAGAACGGGCTAAGCTTCGTAACCGAATTACAAAGGACTCAAAACTACCTATTAAAAGTAATTCTAAACCAAGCAAAACCTTATCAGCTGAAAACCTTAAGATAGGAGATCCTGTATTTGTTACAAGCCTTGGCTTAGAAGGAAAGGTAAGCTCTCTTCCAAACCCTAAGGGGGATTTAACTGTCCTAATGGGAAGCCTTAGCTCCCAGGTAAACATTAGGGACTTAGAGATGGTGGCTGAGCCTTCAAAAAAACCAAATGAGAAATTCAAATCCCAAAGTGGAAAAATTAAGATGGCAAAATCAGCAACCATAAGCCCTGAGATTAATCTAATAGGTAAAACTGTTGACGAAGCAATATTTGAACTAGATAAGTATCTTGATGATGCATTTCTTGCTCATGCGACACAAGTTACAGTTATCCATGGAAGAGGAACCGGTGCCCTAAGAAACGCTGTGCATGCCTATCTTAAGAAATCTAAATATGTTAAGACCTATCGTATTGGTGGCCATAATGAGGGCAATACTGGAGCAACCATAGTAGAGTTTAAATAAATGTTACAAGAAATGCCACCAAAATAATTTAGT
>JAAYRC010000024.1 GCA_012518975.1 Clostridiales bacterium | reverse complement strand
CCCTACAAATATTTATTGACAAAATAATTATTCAAGGTTATTATAGAGACTAGAATAAAGACGTTCAAAATGTGATGGCAGATATTAAATCTGTATAATCATTAAAGGACGTCTTATTTATACAATTAACAGGGCAACGAATTAATACGTTAAAGCGATATATGGTTTTGAGCCTTGATACAATGAGGAGGGAATTTTATGAAAAAAAGGTTATTTGGTCTTTTGTTGACCTTAAGCATTATGATAGTCAGCTTAGCCGCCTGTGGAACCAAGGAAAATAAGCCTAAAGACGGTGGTAATCAGGAAGGTCAGGTTCAAAATAATGATGGCAATGATTCTAGCGCCAAAAAGTTTTATATAGGCGGAATCGGACCTATTACAGGTGGAGCTGCTGTTTATGGACAACATGTTATGAATGCTGCACAGATAGCTGTTGATGAAATCAACGCAGCAGGTGGAATTAATGGTACATTAATTGAGTTTAGGTTTGAGGATGATGAGCATGACCCTGAAAAGGCTGTCAATGCATACAATACCCTCAAGGACTGGAACATGCAGATTCTTATGGGTACAGTTACATCAAACCCAGGTAATGCAGTTAAAGAAGAAACCAATGCAGACAACATGTTCATGCTAACTCCTTCAGGTTCAGCACCTGAGGTGGTTCAGTACCCTAATGCTTTCCAGGTTTGCTTTACTGACCCTAACCAAGGAGCAGCTTCAGCAATATATATAGGAGAGAAGGGTCTTGCTAAAAAGGTTGCAGTTATTTACAATAGCTCTGACGTATACTCAACTGGTATATATGAAAAGTTTGCCCAGGAGGCAAAAAATCAAAATCTTGAAATAGTTACTGCAGAGGCATTTACAAATGATTCCAAGTCTGACTTCTCTGTTCAGATTCAGAAGGCAAAAGACAATGGAGCAGAACTTATATTCTTACCAATTTATTATGAAGAGGCTACATTGATTTTAACTCAAGCAGCTAATTTGGATTATAAGCCATTATTCTTTGGATGCGATGGCCTTGATGGAATTCTTGGTGTAGATAACTTTGATACAAGTCTAGCTGAAGGCGTAATGCTACTGACACCATTTGCAGCAGATGCAGAGGATGAAAAGACACAGAAGTTTGTTGCTAAATTCAAGGCAGCTCATGATGTTGTACCAAATCAGTTTGCAGCAGATGCTTATGATGCTATTTATATAATAAAAGCAGCTATTGAAAAAAGCGGAGTTACTCCTGATATGACTGTTTCCGAAATTTGCGAAGGAATGAAAACTGCAATGTTAGAAATGTCATTTGATGGACTTACTGGTGCTGGCATGACCTGGGGAGAATCAGGTGAGGTTAACAAGGAGCCTATGGCTGTAATTATTAAGGATGGACAATACGTTTCCGCTGATTAATTTGTTTTATGATTAACTTAATATTGTAATAATCTGGGAAACATACAGGTGGGATAATTAATTCTACTGTATGTTTCCTGTATTAATAGAAAAGTAAAGCCAATTAGTGGAATATTTATTAATATTATAAGGTAGAAATGTTGTAACAAGCCTATTCCCATGTTACAATATTATATAATTGTGTTAATTAAGCTAGAAATCCTGTATACTAATAATATTTGATTATGCATGCTTGGCATGCTGACGGGGGTAGATATGAACTTTATTTCTTATTTATTTAATGGTATCAGCCTAGGAAGTGTATATTCTATAATAGCTCTTGGTTATACAATGGTATACGGAATAGCCAAGATGCTTAACTTTGCTCATGGTGATGTAATTATGGTAGGTGGTTTTGTTATATTCACATTTATGAGTACCTTGGGACTTAGTCCTGTATTTGCTATTTTAATTGGGATAATTCTATGTACTTTATTGGGAATTACAATAGAGCGCATTGCATATAAACCATTAAGAAGAGCTCCTTCCTTAGCAGTCTTAATTACAGCTATTGGTGTGAGCTATTTTCTTCAAAATCTTGCTCTACTTATTTTTGGTGCTGAATCTAGATCCTTTTCATCAGTTATTCCTGTAAAGGCCCAGACCTTTGCCGGGGGTAAAGTAAGTATATCTGGCGAGGCACTGGTTACAATTCCACTTTGTATAATAATTATGGTTTCGCTTACTATCTTTATTCGTAAGTCTAAAGTTGGACGGGGTATGATTGCTGTAGCAGAGGATAAAGATGCAGCAGTGCTTATGGGTGTAAATGTGAATAAAACCATAGCTATTACCTTTGCAATCGGTTCAGCACTTGCTGCTATTGCCAGTGCACTTATGTTTTCAACCTATACTAACCTATCTACTACCTCGGGAGCCATGCCTGGTATCAAGGCATTTGTTGCAGCTGTATTTGGAGGGATTGGCTCCATACCAGGGGCTATGATTGGAGGAATAGTTCTTGGGATTATAGAGATATTGAGTCGTGCCTATATCTCATCTCAACTTTCAGATGCTATAGTATTCCTAGTACTTATCATTGTTCTTCTTGTAAAGCCAACTGGTATCATGGGTAAAAAGATACAAGAGAAAGTGTAGGTGGGAAAGATTATGAAGACAAAAAGGTTAAATTTTAAAATGATTAATAAGTCTACAAGGTATAATATGATTACCATTGGAGGCCTTATTATTGCATATATTATATGTATGTCTATGATTAGGGCAGGGTCCATGTCCAATCTGTTACAGAATCTTTTAGTGGCTTTTTGTTATTATTCAATTATGGCTGTATCACTAAATCTGACAGTAGGTATACTAGGACAATTAAGTCTTGGACATGCTGGATTCATGTGTATCGGTGCATTTGTGGGAGCGTTTTTTTCCAAATTAATGGTAAATACTATTGATAATGTATTTTTAAGGTTTACCTTGGCTGTTTTAATTGGGGCAGCTATTGCTGGATTATTTGGAATTATTATTGGAGTGGTTGTTCTTAGACTTCGTGGAGACTATCTGGCTATTGTAACCTTGGCATTTGGTGAAATTATTAAGAATGTACTTAATATATTATATATTGGAAAGGATAGTAGAGGTCTACATTTTTCGGTTACTGACACAGCTTCTCTAAACCTTGAGGAGGGTGGAATCGTTATTGTTAAGGGGGCCCAAGGGATTTCTGGTACTCCAAGAGATGCAACCTTTACTATCGGTGTAATTTTACTGATAATAACATATTTGGTAGTTGTTAACCTAAAGAACTCAAGATCTGGGCGAGCTGTTATGGCTATTAGGGACAATTCTATAGCAACTGAGTCAGTAGGAATAAATATTACAAAATATAAAATACTGGCCTTTTCAATATCTGCAGCCTTGGCTGGTGTTGCGGGAGTACTTTACTCACATAATATAGCCACAGTTCAATCATCTAAGTTCGGATATAATACTTCAATCTTAATCTTGGTTTTTGTAGTTCTTGGTGGCATGGGTAATCTTAGGGGATCTATTATTGCTGCTATTGTACTTACTGTTCTACCCGAATATCTTCGTGAATTACGAGATTATCGTATGTTAATCTATGCGATTGTTCTTATTGTAATGATGATATTTAACTGGTCGCCAGCTTGTATCGCATGGCGAAAGAAGTTTAAGGCTATTTTGGGGGATAAATTCAAGAAAGCAGAAAAGGAGGCGTAACCATGGAAGTCTTATCTGTAAAAAACATAGGTATCTCCTTTGGAGGCTTGCAAGCAGTTGATTCCTTCAGTATCACAATTAATAAGGGTGAACTTTATGGATTAATAGGACCAAATGGAGCAGGCAAGACGACGGTCTTTAATCTACTCACAGGTGTGTATAAGCCTGATATGGGGCAGATTTTATTAGATGGTGTAAATATCACTGGACTTACTACAACTCAAATCAATAGGGCTGGTATTGCAAGAACCTTTCAAAATATTAGACTATTTAGTAACCAGTCTGTTTTAGATAATGTTAAGTGCGGACTTCATAATCAATATAAATATTCTTCTTTATCGGGGATATTAAGGTTACCATCATATTTTAAGACAGAAAGACGTATGAATGAAAAGGCTTATGAAATTCTAGAGGTTTTTGACCTTCATAAAGAAGCTAATATTTTATCGTCGAATCTGCCATATGGAAAGCAAAGAAAGCTAGAGATTGCTAGGGCATTAGCCACTAATCCCAAGCTTCTTCTATTGGACGAACCTGCTGCTGGTATGAATCCTTCTGAGACAGAAGAGCTTATGGCTACAATAAATCTAGTAAGAGATCAATATGATGTTACTATACTATTAATTGAGCATGATATGAAGCTTGTAGCCGGTATTTGTGAAAAGATATTTGTTCTTAATTTTGGAACTGAGTTGGCTAACGGGCTTCCCCAGGAGGT
>JAAYRC010000127.1 GCA_012518975.1 Clostridiales bacterium | reverse complement strand
TTTGACAACTTTTCTTTATTATGATATAATATATGAGCATTTCCGAATATCTAAAGGTAGTGGGGGAACCAATCTTTTGGGGTGAATCCTAATCGTTAGGAAGGGACACTTGGTAGCCCTAACCCGTCAGCTAATCCCATAGGAAGAAAACCAAGCGAATGGCAAAGCTCTATACGAGTTAGTTTATCCGCTTTTTTAATGTTCTAATTTATAGATAAAAGCGTTAAACAAACATCATGGAGCAATATAATGATGTGGAGGTACAGAAGTGAATTTATTATTAAAGATTAGTATTATTCTATTGACCGGTGCATTTGGCGGAAAAATAGCCAGGAAATTTAAACTTCCTAATGTTTCAGGTTACTTGGTAGCTGGACTATTCTTAGGTCCGTCCTTTTTTAGGTTTGTTAGCGGACAGGATATTGAAAATTTTTCCGCAATTAACGAGCTAGCCCTTGCAATTATCGCATTTAGTATAGGAAGTGAATTTGTTGTTAAGGATATGCGTAAGTTGGGTAAATCAATTGTTATTATTACTTTAGCGGAGGTAGTGGGTGCTGTTTTTATTGTGTTTTCAGTTATGTACTTTATCTTTAATCAGCCTTTTGCATTTAGTATAGTTATTGCATCCATGTCTGCTGCTACAGCACCAGCTGCAACATTACTTGTAATAAGGCAGTACAAAGCCAATGGGCCTCTAACACGGACCATTCTTCCTGTTGTTGCACTTGATGACGTGTTCGGCATTATAGTCTTTGGCATAGCTATGTCCCTAGCAACTCTTACAAGTGGAAAAGAAGCTTTTTCAGTATCACAAATGATACTTGATCCATTAATTGAAATAGGCGGATCTATCATTCTTGGATTTATTATAGGTGTTATACTGGTTATTCTATCAAAGAAAACTAGTGGCCGTGATGAACTACAGGTTTTCACTTTAATTGCTATCGGTGCAGGTGCAGGATTGTCAAATGTATTAGGACTGTCCCCCTTGTTAACCTGTATTATGATCGGTACGACTTTAGTTAATATGAAGAAAAATTCAAAAAGAGTCTTTGATTCAATCAACGGTTTTGTATCCCCTGTATATATCATGTTCTTTACTTTAGCAGGGGCAAGCTTGGACCTAAGTATATTACTATCTGTAGGAGCCTTAGGTGTGGCTTATGTAATCGCCAGAGGAGCAGGAAAAATGCTGGGTGCATGGGCAGGTGCAAAATCTGTCAAAGCAGATCCTATGGTTACAAAAAATCTTGGATGGGCACTATTTCCACAGGGTGGTATATCCATAGGTCTTCTTGTAATTGTTCGTAGCCAGCTACCAGAGTACGCTAGTGCTATTGGTACTATTATCATGTTCAGTGTATTAATTTATGAGGTTACAGGCCCAATATTTGCAAAATTTGCAATCCAAAGAGCTGGAGAAATCGGTGGACTTAACACGAATGTTAAAAAGCAGAAAATTAATAACAAAAACCTCGAAAAAAGTTCACAATTGGAAGGCTAAATGTGGTATATTCTAAACAGGAGGTGTTATTATGTATGCTTTGTTTGTTATATTAAATGAAATTGATTATTTGGATGATCTGCTCTGCGGATTTGTTGAAAATGAAATAAGTGGTGCAACTATACTTGACAGCCAAGGTATGGGAAGCGCCATAGCCCATGGTAGCAATACAGATATGCCGCTCTTTGCCACATTGCGGATGCTTATAGGTGATGCACATCCCTACAGCAAAACCATATTTACTGTACTTGAAAATGAAACCATGGTTAATAAAGCTGTTAGTGTTGTTCAAGAGATTGTTGAAGACATATCTAGCCCTAGTGTAGGATTTATGTTTACTGTTCCTATTGCTAAGGTCTATCCTATGAAAAAAGACTAATATATATGTCTGATAATTACCAGACACATATATTGGCTGTCGTATTGGGATTTGAAAATTTTATAATAAGTTTAAAAAGACAGGCCTACCCTAATATTATTAGTTAAGCCTGTTTTTTTCATATATATCATATATTATCAGTCCTTAAAATTCATAGCCCTAAAAGAATTAAGAATCGCTATAAATGTAACACCCACATCTCCAAAAATAGCTACCCATAGATTTGTTATACCCAAAGCACTTAATATTAGAATAACAATTTTAACAGCAATAGCAAATGTGATGTTTTGGTTAGCAATACTGATTATCTTTTTTGACATCTTAATTGCTAGAGGGATTTTCGATGGCTCATCAGTCATGATAACTACATCTGCCGCCTCTATAGCAGCATCAGACCCCAAGCCCCCCATTGCTATACCTACATCTGCCCTAGCTAGAACTGGAGCATCATTAATACCATCACCAACATATGCCAAGGTTTTCTTTTCATTTGATTGTAGAATTAGTTCTTCCAACCTATTTACCTTATCCACTGGTAATAGGTCAGTATAGACCTGGTCAAGTAAAAGATCACCGGCTATTTTCTCGCCAACCTTCTTATTATCCCCTGTTAGCATTACCGTTTTTCTTATTCCTGATTTCTTTAGGCTTTTAATTGCCTGAGCAGAATCCTCTTTAACCTGATCTGCTATTAGAATATATCCAGCATACTCGCCATCTATCCCAACATGAACAGAAGTACCTACTAGATCAACTTCATCATAAGCTATGTTTTTTTGCTTCATAAGCTTAGTATTACCTACTGTAATCTTCTTTCCTCCAACTACCGCTTCTATCCCATGACCTGCAATTTCAAAAACATCAGAAACATTAGCCTGATCAATTTCCCTCCCATATGCTTTTTGAATAGACTTAGATATAGGGTGGTTAGAAAAACTTTCTGCATAAGCAGCCAGCTCTATAAGCTCACCCTTTGAAATTCCATAGGCCTTAAGCTCCTGAACCTCAAATACGCCCTTGGTAAGTGTTCCTGTCTTATCAAAAACCATGGTCTCAACATTAGCTAGAGCTTCAAAGTAATTACTTCCCTTTACCAAAACACCTCTTTTTGAAGCTCCGCCTATTCCACTGAAAAAAGTCAAAGGAATAGATATAACCAAGGCACAAGGACACGAAACTACAAGAAAGGACAAGGCTCTATAGGTCCATTCATCAAAGCTTGCTCCATCTATCAGAAGCGGAGGTAAAACAGCCAATAAAACTGCAAGAATAACAACAAGAGGAGTATAGTATCTGGCAAATTTAGTGATAAACTGCTCTGAACTTGATTTCTTACTACTGGCATTCTCCACTAGATCCAGTATCTTACTAACTGTGGACTCTTCATATTCCTTAGTAACCTCTGCTGTAATTACGCCATTCACATTAATACATCCACTTAATATCTCCTGGCCTGGTCCTACATCCCGGGGCAATGATTCACCAGTAATGGCAGATGTATCTACCATGGACATTCCCTCAACCACCATAGCATCAAGGGGAATACGGTCTCCAGGCATAATTACTATGTTATCTCCAACCATTACCTCATCAGGATCAACCTTTACTATATCTCCATTCTTCATAAGATTAGCATGGTCTGGTCTTATATCCATCAAGTCTCCTATGGATCTTCTAGACTTATCAACTGCATAACTTTGAAAGAGCTCCCCTATCTGATATAAGACCATTACCGCGATACCTTCTGCATATTCACTTATAATCATTGCACCAATTGTTGCAATAGACATAAGAAAGTTTTCATCAAACACCTTTCCCCTTAATATATTCTTAAGGGCCCTAAGAAGGATATCTCCACCCACAATAAGATAGCTTGCAAGAAATAATAGGATATTTATCCAGTCCTTCGTCGTATCTATTAAAACTGCTGCCAGAAGTAATACTATACCAGCAATAATCCGTATAAGACGTTTTCTCATATTCTTATTCATATCATCACACCCTTTATGCCTTCTTCAATTTGCTATAAGGCTCAATCCTACTTATTATTTTCTCTGCCTCTTCTATAATCGAAGACATCTTATCTTCATCTGCTTCTATTACAAGCCTCTGTGTCATAAAGTTAACAGAAGCTTCCTTAACCCCATCTAATTTATTAATAGCTACTTCCATCTTACTAGCACAAGATGCGCAATCCAGACCTTCAATAATAAATCTCTTTTTCATAAATATCACTTCCCTTCTATCTTATATAATTAATCCTTTGATTTTTAGTTTAAGATTTTAAATATTTAATACCTTTTATCTATATAATATATGGTCTTAGTCATTAGCCGTGTCACATCAACACTTGTTCATGCGTTCATATGTTAAGCAAAAAAATACAGTAAACTTATATCAACCATAATATCAACCTTCCATAATATGAGCCATACCTTGATCAATAATCAATCTTACATGGTCATCATCAAGAGAATAATAAACCACCTTACCCTCTCTTCTGTTCTTTACCAGCTTTGCCTGTTTTAGAACTCTTAGCTGATGAGAAATTGCCGATTGAGTCATGTTAAGTAAGGATGCAATATCACAAACACACATTTCAGATTCATCCAAGGCCCAAAGTATACGTATTCGGGTAGAATCTCCAAAGACCTTAAATAATTCTGCTAGGTCGTATAGGGTTTCTTCTTTAGGCATCTTGCTTTTAACCATATTTACAATGTCTTCATGAATAACCTCACAATCACACCTATCTGCTACTGTCCTTTTAGTAGACAAGATATCACCTCCAAAAATTAATAACTAATAAATATAAAAAATTATATGGATTGTTTTATGTTACTTACTTGCTAAGTATTGAAAGTCCATATTTTTATCCAATATTTATATGTAAAACATCTTCATATGAGCGGTCACTCATACGTTTATATTCCTATTATATGTCTAGAATATATAATTGTCAATATACATTTGAATGATTATTCAAGTGTTTTATATCATTGTAAGACACTATTGGAAGTCAGGACAGAAACATTATATTCTAAGAAACCGGAAGAATATCCTATTCCCAAAAACAGACAAACAGAAAATACATAATAAAATGGTGTGCATAGAAAATGACACACTATTTGCATGTCCATTTTTACACACACCATTTTAGATGTTTAACCTGTCTACTTGACATGTGGCATATCAAATCAAGGTTGTTTATTATTTTTTATCTTAATTCTTATAATCTAGAGGTAGACTCTCCCATCTTTGTTTTAACAAATAAGCTGCTGCCTTTGGCTGTCTGTTACGGGTGAATATACCCTTTTTATTTCCATTCACTCTCATAATCCCTTCTGTTGTCTGGAAGTCAGCAAAATTCCATACCTGTTCACCAATTACAGAGTCAAAAGAATCAAAAACCTCATGCTGCATCTCCAAATACTCCATCTGGTAATCCTCACTCCACATAACAGACGGAAGCTTATGTTCACCAGCATAGGTATCTGCCCCGTATTCCGTCATAAGTATAGGCTTACCCATCTTTGCCCAGTCAGCCATCTCTTCCATAAAGGCTTTCTTTCCATCCACCATCTCATAGCCACCATTTACATACCAACCAAAATACCTGTTCAAACTTATAATATCACACAGATGTGAGCATTTGCATATCCCTGGCTTTGCTACCATAACATTTGCAAAAGTTCTAGGCCTTTTTTGTACATCCACTTCATGAGCTAGCTTAAATATATCTTCAAAATAGCTTACAGCACTCTCGCTGGTAGAATCAGGCTCATTTAAGAGACTCCATATACATACACAGGCATGATTTTTATCCCGATTAATATAATCTCTTATCACTTGCATGTGATATGGCTTAGTCCTTTCATGGACAATAGGGTTATCAAAATACTTATCACTAACTCCTTTTGAAGCCGTAAAGAAATTATTAATTGATATCCACATACCAACAGCCGGAGTTTCATCAATTACCACAAAGCCCTCCCTATCTGCCATCTGATATACTTCCTCGGCATATGGATAGTGAGAGGTTCTAAATGAATTAGCACCATTCCACTTCATTAATTCAAAATCTCTTTTTAACATATGAGGATTATGTCCACGACCTAGTAACTCACTATCCTCATGCTTACCATAACCCTTTAGATAGACCGGTTTATTATTAATATATAGCCTTGTACCCTTCACCTCTACTGTACGAATACCTATTTCCTCTTGATATTCGTCTATCAGCTTATCATTATCTTTAATTTGAATCTTAAATTTGTATAGGTATGCATCTAAAACATTCCACAGCTTGACATTGTTAATAACTATAACATTTTCCTTACCTTGACCTTCAGCTACGACCTGATTATCCTCATCATACATAGTAATATACACTTGATTTTCCCCTGTAGTTTCTACAGAATATTCTACCCTGGCATCATTCCCATCAAGAATATAGTTAAGTGTATAATCAACAATACTTTCCTTTGGAGTAGATACAAGGTTTACAGAACGATGAATCCCTGAGTAATTATAGAAATCAAAATAAGGCTTTGCCATCTTCCTTCCATTACTTAAGCTTATAACACTTCCGCAGGGTATTGACTCCAAGCTTAATTCATTGTTTAACTTAACTACGACTTTATTAAAGGTATCATACTTTACAAGGTCGTTAATATTTGCGTTAAATGGCAAGAAGCCCCCCTTGTGGAAAGCAACCTCTACACCATTTACATATACTGTTGCATCGTGGGTTGCACTTCCAAAACGTATATCTAAGTCATTACCAGACAATTCTTTTGGTACAAACACATCTGTTTCGTACCATACATCACCTGTATACTCTCTGGATTCCTTATCTGTAAAGAAATCATTAAAGCTAGCAGGCACAGGAATTAGAACATAATCCTTAAGACCATCCTTCCAATTAGCAGCATCTCCCTGGTTGTCATAGTCAAAACTAAATCTCCACATACCGTCCATGTTAATTATTCTTCTTGTGGGGCTAAATCTTGGATATAATAATTTGTTGGCCATCCTTGTTCCTCCTATAAAGTATATTATTCGTCTTATCATCTACCAGTAATATAATTACCATTTCTGATAATTAATATTTCTTTCCCACTAGTCTAGCAGAATATTAATTGTCCTATGACTCCTCTTGTATTAACAAGGTTTTGTAATGTTATAGGATTTAATGCAACAAAGGTGAAATTTGTTAAACATATTAGGTATTTAACAATAATAGTTTATAAAAAGATTATACTTGAAATAAACTTCATATACAACAAATTCGTTGCCGGATATTGAAATTTTTTGTGTTACTCCTTAACTAAGGAATAGAGGTTCATATCTAAAAAACTCCTACAGGAATAGGATTATTATTTCCTGTAGGAGTCATTAGCATTATGCGATTCTGGTGAACTCCATCACCATTATTCGATTTTATTAATAAATTATAATATACTAAATCATG
>JAAYRC010000126.1 GCA_012518975.1 Clostridiales bacterium | reverse complement strand
TAATCAAGAGTATCCTTTCGAATCCTTGGTGGAAAAGCTAAATATTCCCCGTAGGACTGATCGGAATGCAATCTTTGACGTCATGTTTTTACTTCAAAATAATAAAGAGGGTGAATTTAAGGCTGAAGGGCTTAATATTGAAAAATATTCTTCCACCTATTCAATAGAAAAGTTTGATATGACTATCGAGTGTTATGAAAGCGAAGAAAATATTCAGATAAGTTTCGGATATGCAACTTCACTTTTTAAGGCTGAAACGATACAAAGAATGACACTGCATTATCAAAAAATACTTAATACAATTTTAGAAAATACAGATATTTGCGTGAAGGATATTGAACTAATTACTGAGGATGAAAAGACTCTAATAAACGAAAATTATAACAATAGTGATTGTATGTTGCAAATGAAAAAATCACTTAAAGTATTAATTGAAGACCAGGTACAAAAAACCCCAGACCTAATAGCAGTTGTTGCTAATGGAGAGGAACTTAGCTATCAGCAGTTAAATGAGAGGGCAAATCATCTGGCAGAAATCTTGCAAAAGAGAGGAATTGGAAGGCATAGTCACGTAGGAATAAAAATACAGCGATCTGTAGACTTAATTATAGGAATTGTAGCAATTCTTAAAGTTGGAGCAGCTTATGTTCCTATTGAGGTAGATTACCCAATTGAAAGAATAAAAAACATAGTAAAAGCCGGTGAGCTAAAGTTAATACTAACTGATGAGGAGTTGCTGGAAAAGCTTGTAGATATCGAAGTAGTCATTATTAATGAAGGATTTATGCGAGGAAAATGTCACAAGAATCCAGACACTATAAATGAACCTGAAGATATTGCTTATATTATATTTACCTCTGGAAGTACTGGAGTTCCAAAGGGTGTAATTATTACGCATCAAGCATGTATAAATACAATTCTTGATATCAATCAGCGTTTTCAGGTTAGTGAAACAGATTCGATTTTGATGGTTTCCTCCATAGGTTTTGACTTATCTGTTTACGATGTGTTTGGAGCATTATCAAGTGGTGCAAAAGTAGTGATATCTAGTGATTCTAAAAACATGGATGAACTATCATATCTATTAGACACTCATTGTATAACTTTGTGGAACTCGGTTCCTGCATTCATGGATATGCTCTGTAATAGTTTAGAAAGGGGATATCAGAATTATCACCTGAAGAATGTACTTTTAAGCGGGGATTGGATACCCTTAAGTTTACCGGATAAAATCCGTAAAGCTTTTCCTATGGCGGATATAACCAGCCTAGGAGGTGCTACAGAGGGGTCAATATGGTCTATTTATTACCCTATTGACAAAGTAAATAAGGAATGGACATCAATTCCTTATGGTTATCCTCTAGCCAACCAAAAGATGTATGTTTTAGATGAAGGATTTAATCAACAGCCGATAGGAGTTCCTGGTGAAATCTGTATCGGTGGTGTAGGTGTGGCTAAAGGATATATCAATGATCCAGAAAAGACTAATTACAGCTTTATCGATCATCATAAGTTTGGAAGAATCTATCGTACGGGTGACAAGGGAGTATTCACTTCACATGGGTATATAGAGTTTCTTGGTAGACTAGATTTTCAGGTAAAACTTCGTGGCCACAGAATCGAGCTAGAAGAAATACAGCTTAATCTGCTACAGTACTCAAATATAACTGATGCAATTGTAGTTATGAAGGAGCGTCAGGACGGACAATTTCTTTGTGCTTATTATGTTGCTGATGATGAATACGATGTACATGAGCTTAGAGAGCACCTACTTAAGTTTTTGCCAGCCTATATGATCCCAAGCTATTTTGTAAAATTAGAAAAAATTCCACTAACGGCAAATGGCAAGGTTAATCGTAAGGCACTTCCTGAACCAAAAGGCGATATCCATACAGGTATTGATTATATTGAACCGGCAAATGACATTGAAGAAAGCTTATTGCATATGTGGAAGGAAGTATTATCTATTTCAAGGATTGGAACGGAGAACAATTTCTTTGAACTTGGAGGACATTCACTGAATGCAACATTTATGTTGGGTAGGGTAGCGAAAGAGCTGGGATTTAAAATTTCCTTAAAGGATTTGTTTACAAATCCGACAGTTAAGGGATTGGCTAATCTCATTCAAAGTAGGGGCTTAGTTAATAATATTGAGTTTAGAAAAGCAGACATTCAATATGAATATGAAGTGTCTTCTCAGCAAAGGAGAATCTTTATTGAATGCCAGGCCAACCCAGATACAACAGCTTATAATATGCCATTGCTTTTCGAAATACAGGGATTATTAGATGAAGAAAAATTAAAAAATGTATTTATCGATATGATGAAAAGACATGAGGCATTAAGAACCAGTTTTTATATTTGCAAGGAGCAAATTGTTCAGAGAATCCATCAAACAAAAGAATTTGACCTGGAAAATATTACTGTTTTCGACAATAATATTGAAAAGGCTGCTAGAGAAATAGTCAAGCCCTTCGACTTAACTAAAGCTCCCCTTATGCGGGCCGCAATTCTAAATATGGAAGAGAAAAAATATCTCTTTATCGATATGCATCATATTGTTTCCGACGGTGTATCCATGGGATTATTTTCAGAGGAATTTATACAAATATATGATGGCAAAGAGCTAGAGCCGGCAATTTACCAATATAAGGATTATTCTGAATGGAGTATACGAAATGATACTAAAGTAGTCCAGAGTCAAAAAGAGTACTGGATTAAAGAGTTTGAGGGGGATATTCCAGCACTTAACCTGCCAGCTGATTTCCAAAGACCAGCTATTAAAGATTATTATGGGGCAGAAGTAACAATTTTCTTGGATGAAGTTTTAACAAAAAAGCTTATGGAGCTTTCTAGAGATACAAATACCACACTATATATGGTATTGTTATCAGCTTTTACGCTTATGTTATCAAAGCTTAGCGGGCAAAAGGATTTGGTGGTTGGTAGCCCCATAGCTGGAAGAACAATACCACAGCTTGAGAAAATATTTGGTGTGTTTATTAACTCTATTGCAATTCATGCACAGATAGATTATAATCTCACATATAGGGAATATTTGGAATATACTAGAGGAAAGATACTGGGAGCATATGATAATCAGACCTATCAGTTTGATAAGCTTATTAATGATCTTAACATAAGCACTAATCAATCTAGAAGTCCATTGTTTGATGTGATGTTTATAATGCAGAACATGCATATAGAGGATATGGGGTCATCCAGTCTTAAATTATCGTCAGTTAAATTACAGCAGGAAACTGAAAAATATGATCTTACTTTAACCGCAACCCAGGAAAACAAGGGTATTGCCTTATGCTTTAGTTATGCAAGCTCCTTATTTAAAAAGGAGACCATTCAACAATATTCTACTTATATGAAAAACATACTATATAAGATTGTTGAGGATACTGATCAAGTCCTTAGTAGTATAAACCTTATGGATGCAAAGAGTATACATGCTATTTTACATCAATATAATGACACTTATCTTGATTATCCAAGGGAAAAAACTATTATGGACTGTATAGAAGATACTATGAATCAATATCCTTGTAGAGAAGCCTTGGTCTTTAACGATTTATCTATAAGTTATGGAGAACTTAAAGATGAGGTTAACAAAATATCTGAATTACTGATTGAAGCAGGGGTTAAAGAAGAAGACTTGGTTGCTGTTAAGATGAATCGATCACTCAAGATGATAGCTGCGATTTTAGGTGTTCTAAATGTTGGTGCAGCTTATCTACCAATCGACCCAACTTATCCAAATGATCGCATCAGTTATATTCTTGATGATAGCTGTTCAAAATATCTGATATTAGATGGTGAAGCGTCAGGAGAAATCAAGATAAAGGTGAGACTTGTGAATGAAGATGAAGAGAAGCCTCAGATAGAAGCGGCAAAGAGATTAGCCTATGTAATCTATACTTCGGGTTCAACTGGTAGACCTAAGGGTGTGCGTATAGAAAATCGTAATGTAGTTAATTTTGCATATGCTATGAAGAATGCGATAGATATGGATAGGTATCACACAATTCTATGTATTACCACAATGTCATTTGACATATTTGTACTTGAGACATTGGTTCCACTTATGTTTGGTATGAAGATAGTTTTAACTTCGGCGAATGAAGATATTGATGGTAATCGGATAGCAGAGTTAATTCATAATAACAAGATAGAAATTGTCCAAAGTACACCTTCTAGGTGGGGGATATTACTTGGTGATCCTAAATTTGAGGAGGCTGCAAAAACTCTTAAAATGGCATTAATAGGTGGTGAACCTCTCACATCACACATGGCTGAAAAGCTAAAAAGTATACAAGGACTTCGTCTTATGAATATGTATGGACCAACTGAGACTACTGTTTGGTCTATGGTTGAGGAGATTATAGATCCGAGCAATATCACCATCGGTAGGGCAATTGCTAATACACAGATATATATTCTTGATGAATTCTTAATTCCAGTTCCCCCCAAGGTTACTGGGGAACTGTATATCGGAGGTGAAGGAGTAGGAAGAGATTATTTTAATCGTGATGATCTTACTAAGGAGCGTTTTATTGATAACCCATTTGTTAAAGGGGATAGAATTTATAAAACTGGCGACTGCGTGAGATGGACAAAGGATGGAAAGGTTGAATTCATTGGCAGGGCAGATAATCAGGTTAAGTTACGTGGCTATCGAATAGAGCTTGGGGAAATTGAAGAGGTACTTCTAAAACTTAATGGCGTAAAAAAAGCCAAGGTGTTATTGAAGAATAAGGAAGACAATCAATACCTTTGTGCATTCCTTGAATGGAGTAGTGAGGAGATGAGTCAAAGTGAGATTAGAAGTAGCTTACACAATTACCTTCCAGAGTACATGATACCATCTATCTTTATAACTATGGAGAAAATTCCAATGATGGATAATGGTAAGGTGGATGTACAGAAGCTTACAAGTATTAATGTTGAATTCAAACGAAAGATCGATCCTCCTCAAAATCCTACTGAAGAATTCCTATTAAAGGAACTATCAAATATTCTAGGTATAGACCAATTAGGGGTAAGGGATAATATCTTTGAATTTGGCGCTAATTCATTAAATGTAATGAGATTTATTCAGCGAATTAGGTCAGTATATGAACTTTCCTATTCCCAAGTTATAAAAAACCCATACATTACAGAGATGGCAAAAGTAGTAACAAAAAGCAAGGAGGATTCATTAGCAGTCCTAAGGAATATACGCAGTAACTTGGACAAAGAAAGAAAAAATGTAATTAAAGAAGCTACACAAGACATAAAGATACAGAAAGAGGCTTATCAAAGAAAAATTAAAGAGGTCATAAGAAGATCAGATTTAAATCAGAGAGAGGATATTAAAGATGTTCTTCTATGTGGTGGAACCGGATACTTAGGTGCACATATATTAAGAGAGTTGTTGGAAAACACCGAATATAAACTGCATCTATTAATTCGAGGAAAATCTGTTGAAGAAGCTTCAAAAAAAGTTTCTGAAAGAATCAAGTTTTATTTTGATAAATCGCTAATAGATTATCGGGATAGAGTAGAGATATATAATTGTGACATCACAAAAGAGTGGTTAGGTCTTGATAAGAAATTATATAAAAAACTAGCAAGTCAGTGTGAGTGTGTAATAAATGCGGCTGCTGATGTTAGACATTTCGGTGAATATGAGCAGTTCTATATAAGCAATGTACTTTCTGTTAAGAACCTGGCTGAATTTTGCAGACAATCAAAGAAAAAGTTACTTACCCATATTTCTACTACTAGCATAGGAAGTGGAGAAATAGAAAAACGGTCAGTACAGCTTTTCACTGAGTATGATATGAGTTTAGGTCAGATTGTGGAGAACAACTATGTTAGGAGTAAGCTCGAAGCAGAGGAGTATCTAAATAAATTACGTGAGGAAGGTATGGATATCACCATCATTCGCGTTGGTAATTTAGTGTTTCAATCTGAAACAGGACGTTTCCAGATTAATATAGAGGGAAATGCCTTCTATCAACGGATAAGAGCCTTGATAGGTTTGGGCAAAATACCTGCCTCTGACTCTAAGGAGCTTGAATTCTCCTTCGTTGATGAAACAGCTAAAGCTATCAGAATACTTTTCGACAGAAGTATATCGAAAAACAAAAATTATCATGTATTCAATCCTAATAATATAAGTTATATAGACTTGTATAACTTACTAGATGAAAATGGTTATGACATTGATTTAGTAGATTATAGACAGTTTCTAGATGAAATAATAAGTGATTATGACCGGCAAGAGGTGAATGAATTAGTAGATATGCTATTAATTCACTCAAATTTCACTAGATCCGAAAGCCAGACAGATTTTATCTTATCAAGTGCACTTACTGATAGTATTTTGAAGGAGCTGGACTTTCAATGGAAGGCTGTTTCAGCCAAGCAGATTTACAATATGGTTGAGTATGGGATTATGAAGAGTTTTTTCACTATAGAAGGAAGGAGGTAAAGTGGTATCTTAACATCGATTTTACTTGAAGTTTTAAATATACAGGCTTCCTCAAAAAAAAGTAGGCCTGACCTCATCATGGAAAAGTTATCACTCAAAGAAGGCGATATAGTAGCAGATATTGGTTCTGGTGGAGGTTATTATTCTCTTCGATTTGCAGAAGCTGTAGGAAAAAAAGGATTAGTTTATGCTGTAGACGTTGAGCAAAAATATTTAGACTATGTAATTAAAAAAGCAAGTGGAAAGCAAGTGAATAATATATGTCCTGTATTAGCCAGTGGAGGCTATCTCCAGTTACCTGATGAGTCAGTTGATCTATTCTTTTTAAGAGATACTTTTCATGATATTTTAGAGCCATTTGATTATTTTACTAATGTTTATCGTGCAACTAAACCAAGAGGACGAGTGGCGGTGATTGATTTTCTCAACAATGGAAGAAGCAAGGAGAGTAGAACAGGACATTGTACAGATGAAAAAAGAATATATGAGATCATGCAAGAGTGTGGATTTGCTTTGGCTAACCGATATGATTTTTTGCATAATAAGCAATCTTTTAATATTTTTCTCAAGTAATATGAAAAAACATTGAAAAGGAGAATGTATGATATTGATTATAAATAATCATACGAAAGGGATATATGGAAAAGGAAAAGTCAAATGTATTAAAAAATAAAAGTTTTATATTTTTATTAATTTCAAAATTTACTTCATTAATAGGAACCTTTGTTCAAAGCACAGCATTTGCCCTATATGTTATTGATAAAACGCAAGATAGTATGCTATTTGCTTCTATATTAATGGCTACTCTTATTCCTAAGGTGATTCTTAGTCCCTTATGCGGCGTATTAGTGGATTGGTTTGACCGAAAGAAGCTCTTAATTTTTCTGGATGTAATTAGTGGAGGTATTCTACTGTTAATTGGATTGACCGTAGGTAATGATCTATCAGTTGCCATGATTGCATTTATATGTATGCTATTAGGAATTATTAATGCTATGGATGAGCCTACGACAATGGCAATAATGCCTTCAATTGTAAGCAAGGAAAACTTACAATCTGGAAACGCGATTAATATGATTGTATCATCATTAGGTAATATCATAGGACCAATACTTGGTGCAATTTTATATACTGCAGCAGGAATTAGGGTGACATTAATCTTTAATGCTCTTAGCTTTTTAATTGGTGGTCTATTTAATTTATTTATTAAAGTAGATAAATTTGCTGTAGAGGATAAGATAAAGTCATTAGGTCGATTTAAATCAGATTTAGTAGATGGTTTCAAATATATCTGGAATGAAAAGCGGATAGTAAAAATTATAGTATGTATTTTCATACAAAATGCATTTTTTAATGGTGCTACAACAGTAGGTATACCATTTGTGGCAAAAACTGTTTTTAATGTAACTAATAATGAATATGCAATGATTGAAGTAGTAGTTGTCTTTGGTGTAATATTAGGAGCTTTATTCTCTGGATTAATGCAAAAGGGAATTTCGAGTGATAAATTATTTGTAAGAATGTTAGGATTAATTTCAATTTGCTTCTTTTCTATTTCTGTAGTTTGCATGGGATTTCTATCTGCGAAACTAGCATTCTATTTTATGTTAGGATTGTATTTGTTATTGGGTATTGCTTCTATAAATATAACAATTTCCTTCCAATCAGAGTTGCAAAAGGAAATTAAGCCTGAGATGCTAGGAAGAATCTCTTCATTAGTACTTGCATTAATTATGTCATCAATTCCAATTGGGCAGTTTATATATGGACTTATCTTCAAATGGATGAATCCTGCAATTCCGTTTGTTATAACTGCAGTCATAATATTTATTATTACAGTGTATTATGGCGTAACATACAAAAAAGGAGTGGAGATTAATGGGGTTAATATACCAGGAATCGGGGAATAAAGAAGGGGAAACAATAATATTCATACATGCATGTGGAGTTAGTAGTTGGATGTGGTATGGGCAGAAGTGTTTTATGGAGGAATACAGATGTATTTTTCTTGATATGCAGGAGCATGGACTAAATCTAAACCAAGGCAGATTTACCATAGAAAACTCTGTTAATAGCATAATTGAAATTATAGAAAATAGCACCAAAGAGAAAAAGGCTATTCTTATCGGACATGAGATGGGTGCAAGAATTGTACTTTCATTATTAAACAAGCGTGAGGATCTGGTCAAAAAGGCAATCTTATCGGGTATTATGATTAAATCTGTTAAAGAAGCCTTATTTCATAAGATTCTACCAAAAAAAATCATTCTAAATGAATTTAATAAAAAATATGCAAAGCTTCAAAATCCAGACTTTCAGATCACAGCATGTAAAGCTTATGGAGTAAGTGAGGAATATAGGAGTAATTACTTGGAAGACATGTTTAATTATAATCCTGAGAAGTTAGTGGAACTTATTACTGAGGGTCTCATCAAGGATATTAGTTTAAAGGGAATAGAAAGAATTGAGTTACCTGTGCTAGTGATTGTTGGGGCCGAGGACTTAAAAGCCAATATTCAATCGACTATAAAGCTTACTAAGTTGATTCCTAACAGCATAGGCTTTTTGGTAAAGAATGCTAACCAGAACCTACCGAGAACAAATGCAGAGGTTTTCAATAAAACCATCTTATCCTTTTTACAAAATACAGATTATGATAAAACGCAATTAGTAAAAATAGAAAGGAAGAAATAGTATGAAGAAGAAAAGAATAGGAAAAATATTATTAGGTATAGTTCTTGTATTATTATTCTGTTTTATCATATTCTATAATCAAATTGTAAATTATTTAATAGGTCAAGCAAAAAACCCTAGCGGCATAGTAGGTAAATTTATGACTTACATATGGAATGACTATTTTGATGATATGAATGCTTGGGGATTAGAACAAATTAAGCTTGAGGACTATGATATGATATTAGATGTTGGTTGTGGTGGAGGAGCCACAATTAAATATATGGCAGGACAAAATAAAACATCTAAGGTTTATGGCATAGATATTTCTAAGGAAGCAATCAAAACTTCTACTAAGGTTAATAAGAAGTATATAAAAGAAGGCCGTGTTGCTTTAGAGGTAGCAGATGTTGCTGACCTTCCCTATGACTCTGAAAGTTTTTCTCTTGTTACAGCTATGCAGACCCATATCTACTGGGATGAGTTGAAAAAAGGTTTGAGTGAAATATATAGAGTACTTGACGATAGTGGGAAGCTACTAATAACATGTGAAATGGATAAGATAGATTACTATACTCCAATGTATAGTAATCCTGAGGATTTTAAACTACTAATGAATGAAGTTGGTTTTAATGAAGTTGATGTAAAAAAACAAGGTAATTGGATAACTTATATTTGCAGCAAGTAGAAGTTTTTTATCTAGAAAGATTCACTTAAATAATCTGGAAAGTATAAATAGAGTGCACCAATATCTTTTTTGAAAAGAGAAATATGGGTGCACTCTTATATTTTAGTAATATTGAATCTATTGATTATGCCTCATCCTGGTCTATGTCCTTGGTCTTATTATCTGCTAATTTAGCCATAAGCATAACAATCAAGGTAAGAAGGAAAATAACCGCAAAGATACTAGCCATACCCTTGCCCATTATTTCTAAGGCGTACATAACATTTTCGTTCATAATAGCTCCTTTCCTTATGCCATGTTACTTAATATTTCGACGACAATTTTTATGATTGCACCACCCGCAACAACGGAGGCTATTTGTCCTGAAACATTAGCGCTAATGGCATGCATTAAAAGGTGGTTTGATGGATCTTCTTTTAATCCCATTTTCTGAACAACTCTAGCTGACATAGGAAATGCAGAGATGCCTGCTGCTCCAACCATAGGGTTGATTTTTTTGCCTTTCTTCAAGAATAGATTAAGTAATTTGGCAAATAAAACACCACCAATAGTATCAAATACGAAGGCAATCAATCCTAAGCACATAATCAGTACAGTCTCTTTGTTAACAAAATGCTCGGCCTGCATACTAAATGAAATTGTAATACCAAGCAGTAAGGTGATGAGGTTAGCTAAGGTGTTTTGTGCAGTCTCAGATAGTGCATTTAGAACACCACATTCTCGGATAAGGTTACCAAACATCAAGAATCCTACTAAAGCCACTGAAGTTGGGGCAACAAGTCCAGCTATAAAGGAAACTATAATAGGAAATAGAATTCGGGTGGTTTTAGTAACTGATTTTGGATTGTAATCCATACGGATTAGTCGTTCTTTCTTTGTTGTAACAAGTTTGATAGCAAAGGGCTGAACGATTGGTACTAATGCCATATAAGAATATGCGGCTACGGCTATAGCACCCATATACTGAGATTTTAAAATCTTTGCTACCAAAATTGATGTAGGACCATCTGCTGCTCCTATGATTCCGATTGAAGCGGCATCATTTAGATCAAATCCTATGGCGGCAGCTAAAAGAATTGTAGCAAAAATACCAAACTGTGCTGCTGCACCAAATAGGAACATCTTAGGATTTGATAAAAGGGGGCCGAAGTCAATCATAGCTCCGATACCTATAAAAAGTAATATAGGTAGTGCCTCTGATGCATCAATACCTACTTCAAACAACCACTGAATAATACCAGGGGCATTTTCACCTAATCCAGTAAGTGGTTGATCCAATACTCCGGTATAGGGAAGGTTAACCAAGATAGCTCCGAAGCCCATTGGTAGAAGAAGGGAAGGTTCAAAACCCCTAGCTATTGCTAGATAAATGAGTAGTAGGCCGACGGCGTACATTACCCATTGTTGCCAGGTAATGGCCAAAAACCCTTCAAATAAAAATTCCATAACATAAATCCTCCTTAGTCGATCTGCATTTCCTACTTTAAGCAAGACAAAACAAAAGCTGTGGTTGATATGAAAAAACTTGTCCACAGATTCTATAAATCATGCCCATAGAAATTTAATGAAATCGATATAATTGTAGCCCAAAATGAATGTATATGTCAATGATGATTCTAAAGAAACTGGCAAGAATTAAAGAATATTAATCACAAGTTTTAAGAACAATACTACTTAGTGCAAATTATATAAAGAATATGCTGTATTATGTAGATATATTGTACAATGTGTCGACAGTACTTGTGATAAGTCACCAAGAATTATCATATATAACTTTATACTTGCACAAAACCACCTAACATGTTACTATCAGAAATGTAGTTATATAAGTCAAAAAATTATTATAATAGGGAGTTGAGAAAAATGAGATTTGATTTAACTTTTTTCCATGTAGCATCTATTGTTATTTCAGTCTTAGCCTTTGCAACAGCGGTTTGGCTATACCGTTGGGTTGTTTCACAACCATCATCCAATAAAAGGGTTGCGGAGGTTGGCCAATTAATTAAAAGAGGTGCTAATACATTCCTTGCCAAGGAGTACAAGGCTTTACTACGTTTTAGTATAGTAGCTGTATTACTAATACTTGTATTCTTACCTTCGCCGATTTGGAAGGGAGATCCTGTTATTAATATTACTATGGCCTTATCCTACATATTTGGAACAGTATTTTCTGGGATAGCAGGTAAAATAGGTATAAGTATTGCTACAATTGCAAATGTGAAATCTGCAGAAGCAGCTACTAAGGGAATTAAACCATCCTTTATGGCAGGCTATCGTGGTGGTGCTGTTATGGGTATGGCTGTTGTAGGCTCTAGTTTACTAGGCGTAACCCTTGTTCTTCTTATTACTGGTAACACTACTGCACTATTAGGCTTCTCATTTGGTGCTAGCTCTCTTGCTCTTTTTGCTAAGGCAGGTGGTGGAATATTTACAAAGACCGCAGACGTAAGTGCTGACCTTGCAGGTAAGGTTGAACTAGGTATACCCGAGGATGACCCTAGAAATCCAGCTGTTATCGCAGATAATGTAGGTGATAATGTAGGTGACGTGGCTGGTATGGGTGCTGACTTGTTTGACTCTAATGTTGCTTCTATGGCAGCAGCCTTGGTTATGGCAGCATCTCTTGGAAATCCTGAGGAAAACATGAAGATGGTTCTATGCTATGCAGGAATCGGATTACTTGCTTCTATCATTGGAGTATTTACAGCTAATATGAAGGAAGGCGGGGATCCTACTAGAGCTCTTAATACTAATACATATGTAACAACTCTTCTATATGGTGTTTTAACTGCCATAGCGACTTATGCCTTTGATTTTAACTGGCGAATTTGGGGTGCCAGTGCTATAGGTCTTTTTGTAGGTACCATAATCGGTGTTGCAACAGATTACTTTACCAATGACAAGAAAAAACCTGTTCGTATGGTTGCAAAGGCTTGTGAATCAGGTCCTGCATTTACCATTACATCAGGTGTGTCATACGGCCTATTAAGTACTCTTCCTGCAATGATTGGTATCGGAATATCTGCTCTTGCAGCATATAAGATTGTTGCACCTCTTGGAGTGGGTGGTAATGAGGTTGCCTATGGTATGTTTGGTATCTCTATGGCTGCAGTTGGAATGTTGTCAATAGTTGGTATGATTATTTCAAACGACGCCTATGGCCCTATAGTTGACAATGCTCGTGGACTTGTTGAGATGGGGGATCTTGGAGACGAGGCCCTTGAAATAACTGACTCCTTAGATAGTGCAGGTAATACAGTTAAAGCAGTAACAAAGGGATTTTCCATTGGTGCTGCAGGACTTACGGTTATAGCCCTACTGGGAGCCTTTATCACTGAAGTTAATGATGCAATTGAAGCATTGGGTGGAGCTAATGCGGTTGATGCATTTGGAAAGAGTGTTGAGAAGATTACTGGATTTGACGTAACTGACCCTATAGTATTCTTCGGATTACTTGTTGGTGCTGCTATCCCTCCAGTATTTTCTGCCATGCTTATGCTTGGAGTTGACCGTAATGCCCAGCGTATGATAGCTGAAATCCACCGTCAGTTCAAAGAGATAGTTGGCTTAAAGGAAGGAAAGCCTGGAGTTGAGCCAGAATATGATAAATGTATAGAAATAGCAACTGAGGGTGCTTTGAAGGAGCTTGTTCCAGCAGGTCTGATGGCCATAGTGTCAACCTTAATTGTGGGATTTGTTGGTGGAGTTAATGCTGTAGGAGGATTTATAACAGGTAATATCGTTAGTGGATTGATTTTCGCCTTGTTTATGTCCAACTCAGGTGGTCTATGGGATAATACTAAGAAGTATATTGAAGCCGGGAATAATGGTGGTAAGAATTCTGAGGCCCACAAAGCTGGTGTTGTGGGTGATACTGTAGGTGATCCATTCAAGGATACAGCAGGCCCTTCAATAAATACTCAGATTACTGTGGTTACATTAGTAGCATCCATGTTGGCAACTCTATTTTTGACATTCTCAATCTTCTAAATAGATTATAAATATTAATACATATATTTCAAAAGGAGACACTGATAATTACAGTGTCTCCTTTTAGCTGTGACAGTTGAAAACATACCCATATTACTTGTTTTTATAGGATATAAATATCTATAAAATATATCATACTATAATGCTTGGAAATGTTGCCATATGGGGGATGGTGATGTATAATGTAAGAAAAGCACAATATATAGTGGTGAATCACTACTTTATGGAGGCGACTATTTTGAAAAAACTGATATCCATTATATTATTTGTATTTATAACAGGTGTCTTGTCCGGCTGTAGTAAGGCAGGGGGATATTATAATAATGGAAGAAAATCCTTGGCTAGTGGAGACTATGAAGAGGCGGCCAAGTATTTAATGTCGGCTATTTCAGAAAATCCCAATCGAGCAAACTACTATATTGACTATGGTATGGCCCTGATTGGACAAGGAAGATATGATGAAGCAATTAGTCAGTTTGACCAAGTTATTATGGATAAAAAGATTTTAATGGTACTTCAAAATAATAAACAGGCTTTACGAGGAAGAGGCATTGCCTACTTTAGCATGAGTAATTATAGGGAAGCCATCAATCAGTTCGATAAGGCATTAGATATTAGTGTATTATCCGAACTTAATATGGACATATTGTATTATAAGGGAAAAGCACTTATGGCTATTGGAGATTATAATGGTGCTATAGATACCTATACAAAGCTTATTGAAGAGTTTGGAGAGGATGCTCAGGTATTAGGAGAGCGGGCATATACATACCAAAAAATTGGTGAGTATGAAAAAGGGCTAGATGACTTTGATAAGGCTATTGCCCTTGAAGATGATAATTTTGACTATTATTTTGGTAAATACTATCTGCTTAAAGACTTGGATAGGCACCATGATGCCCAAGAGGTTTTGAGGCGTGCGGCAGAGATAAAGATAGATACTAAGTCTGATAAGTTTAATTTGGCCAAGATACATTTTTATCAGGGACTTTATGACCAGGCCCTAGCTGAACTTGGTGAAAGTTTTACTGATGGTTTTAGTGAGTCATATCTGTATATTGGTGAAATTTATAATGAAAAGAAAGATTATTCTACTGCAAAGTATTATTATGAAACATATATTGAAGAAGGAGGAGCAATTAATCCTTCAGCATATAATCAAATTGCTTCCTTGCTTATAAAGATGGAAGACTATGACCAGGCCTTACCCTACCTAGAGGAGGGAATAAGCCTATATAAAAATACTAGACAAAACAATGTAATGCGGGTATTACAGAAAAATGAAATTATAGTTTATGAATACCTTGGTATGTTTGACAAGGCCTTAAATAAGCTTCAAGCCTATGTAGCTACTTATCCTAAGGATGAGGAAGCAAAAAGAGAACTGGCCTTTATTAAATCGAGATTGGAGTAGTTATGACAAATCTATTTGAATTAGATAATCAGGAGCAAAGGTTCATACTTATAGGTGTGGCTGTTTCTGATAATGATGATACACAGGAATCCCTTGAAGAATTAAGTGAGCTGGTAGATACAGCAGGAGGGTTAACGGTAGGTAAGGTGATACAGAACAGGGAGAGAATACATCCATCAACCTATATTGGTAAGGGAAAGATAGAAGAAGTAAGGGACCTAATATCTCAGACAAAGGCTACTGGTGTGATTTGTGATGATGAGCTATCTCCTGCCCAACTTAGAAATCTTGAAGAGGCACTTCAAACAGCTGTTTTAGATAGGACTATTCTTATTTTAGATATTTTTGCAGAACGGGCCACTACAAAGGAAGGTAAGCTTCAAGTAGAGATGGCCCAATTAAGATATAGATCTACTAGGCTAGTTGGCTTAGGTAATGTTTTATCAAGACTTGGTGGTGGAATTGGAACAAGGGGGCCAGGTGAGAGGAAGTTAGAGGTAGACCGTCGCCGTATTAGGGAACGTCTGTCACAACTAAAGCGTGAGTTAGAAAGCTTAGAGAAAAACAGAGAGACTACTAGGAGTCTAAGAAGCAGAAGCCATATTCCAGTGATAGCTATAGTTGGCTATACCAATGCAGGAAAGTCCACCTTATTAAACCACCTAACCGATGCAGGTGTTCTAGAGGAGGATAAGTTATTTGCTACACTTGATCCTACAACAAGGACCTATACCATGGAAAGTGGACAACAGATCCTATTTACGGACACGGTTGGATTTATTCGTAAGCTTCCTCATCATTTAATTAATGCCTTTCGTAGTACCTTAGAGGAGGCAAAATACTCTGATATAATTCTTCATGTGGTTGATAGTGTTAATCCTGACGCCTATAAGCAGATGCATATAGTGTATGAGGCTTTGGCTGAGCTTGGAATACGGGATAAAACAATTATTACAGTATTTAATAAGCAGGATATGCTAGAGACAGATCAAGTCTTAAAGGATTTTAAAGCAGATTATACCGTAAGGATTTCTGCCAAGACAGGTAAGGGTGTAGATAAGCTTTTAGATACTATTGAGAAGGTATTAATGGAGCAAAAGATTTTAATAGAGGAACTATTCTCATATAATGAGGCAGGAAAGATTCAAGCTATTCGTAAGTATGGACAGCTTATTGATGAGGAGTATAGGGAGGATGGGATTTTAGTTAAGGCTTATATCTCAAAGGACCTGTTAAGGAGTATATAGGCTAAAAAGCTTAATCTTTAGTCGACTGACTTTTGTCGACTTACATTAAAATAAATTAATAGGCATTAATTACTATAAATACTAGATATAGTGTAGAGGTTAAAAAACTTACATATATCTAGTATTTTGTTATTGACTTAGGAATTGAATTCTGATAGTATGAATTCATGAAGAAGAACGGGAAAAATTCTCTGATAAAAAGAAAAGAAAGGGAGATTGTTACGTATGATGATTAGCGTTTTAAAAAGGGATGGACAGGTTGCAGATTTTACATTGAAGAAAATCGGTGACGCAATTACAAAAGCTTTTACTGCAACAGAGAAAATCTATACTGATGAGATTATTAACTTACTAGCATTACGTGTTACAGCGGACTTCCAGGATAAGATTAAGGATAGTAAGGTCCATGTAGAGGATATACAGGATAGTGTCGAGCGGGTACTTGAGCAATCCGGTTATACTGATGTGGCTAAGGCATATATCCTTTACCGTAAAAATAGAGAAAAAATGCGTAATATGAAGTCTACAATCCTTGACTATAAGGAAACAATTAATAGTTATGTTAAGGAAGAAGACTGGAGAGTTAAGGAGAACTCTACTGTTACATATTCTGTAGGTGGTTTGATTTTACATAACTCAGGAAAAGTTACAGCTAATTATTGGTTGTCTGAAATATATGATGAAGAAATCGGAAATGCTCATAGAAATGCAGACATTCACATTCATGACTTATCCATGTTAACAGGTTATTGTGCTGGCTGGTCCTTAAAGCAGCTAATAAAGGAAGGCTTAGGTGGTATACCAGGTAAGATTACATCTTCTCCTGCAAGTCATTTATCTACCCTTTGTAACCAGATGGTTAACTTCCTTGGAATCATGCAAAATGAATGGGCTGGGGCACAGGCGTTTTCATCCTTTGATTCATATTTGGCACCCTTTGTCAGGGTAGATAATCTTACATATAAAGAAGTAAAGCAGTGCATACAATCCTTTGTGTATGGGGTTAATACGCCTAGTCGTTGGGGTACTCAGGCTCCATTTTCAAACATAACACTTGACTGGACAGTTCCTGATGATTTGGCAGAACTGCCATGTATAGTTGGTGGTAGGGAAATGGACTTTAAATATAAGGATTGTAAGAAAGAGATGGATATGGTTAATAAAGCCTTTATTGAAATTATGATAGAGGGCGATGCCAATGGAAGAGGCTTCCAGTATCCTATTCCTACATATTCAATAACTAAAGATTTTGATTGGTCTGATACAGAGAATAATCGCTTGCTTTTTGAAATGACTGCAAAATACGGAACACCTTATTTTTCAAATTACATTAATAGTGATATGGAGCCTAGTGATGTTCGTTCCATGTGCTGTAGACTTCGTCTTGATTTGCGTGAGCTTAGAAAGAAGAGTGGAGGTTTCTTTGGAGCAGGTGAAAGCACTGGATCCATAGGTGTTGTTACTATAAACATGCCAAGAATTGCATATTTATCTGAAAGCGAAGAGGAGTTTTTTACACGCCTTAATAGGATGATGGATATTTCCGCCCGTTCCCTAAAGGTGAAAAGGAATGTAATTACTAAGCTATTAAAGGAAGGTCTCTATCCATATACAAGACGCTATCTTGGTACATTTGAGAATCATTTCTCAACCATTGGACTACTTGGAATGAACGAGGTTGGTCTTAATGCCAAATGGCTTGGCAATGATATGGCACATGAGGAGACAAAGGAATTTAGCGTTAAGGTTCTTAATCATATGAGAGAACGTCTTTCTGATTATCAGGAAGAGTATGGTGATTTATATAATTTGGAGGCAACCCCTGCAGAGTCTACTAGTTATCGTCTTGCAAAGCATGATAGAAAGCATTATCCAGATATTAAGGCGGCTGGTAAGGATGGAGAGACTCCTTATTACACTAATAGCTCTCATCTTCCTGTAGGATATACAGAGGATATATTTGAGGCTCTTGATATACAGGATGAACTTCAGACCTTATACACCTCTGGTACTGTATTCCATGCCTTCTTAGGTGAAAAGCTTCCCGATTGGCAGGCTGCATCAAAGCTTGTTAGAACTATAGCAGAGAACTATAAGCTTCCATACTATACACTTTCACCAACTTACTCAGTATGTAGTACCCATGGGTATTTAAATGGAGAGCACTTTACCTGTCCTGAATGTGGAGGTAGGGCAGAAGTTTATAGCCGTATTACTGGTTATTACCGTCCTGTACAGAATTGGAACGAGGGCAAGACGCAGGAATATAAAAATAGAAGACTTTATGATATTGTCAAATCTAGAGAAATGTCTGTAGGAATCGGAAATAGCAGTGAGAGTCAGATGGATTTAGATGGTACTAATATGGGAGATGGACTATATCTATTTACCACAAAGACCTGTCCAAACTGTAATATTGCTAGGGAATATTTAAAAGGCATTTCCTATAACCTAGTAGATGCAGAGGAAAATCCTAATCTTGCAATGGAATATAAGATTCTCCAAGCACCTACCTTGGTTGAGATTAAAAATGGAGTGGTTAGTAAGTACCCTAATGCTTCAAATATTAAGAAGTTTGTTGAGGAAGAGCTTATTAGATTATAAAGATAAAACTCTGCATGCAGAAGCGATAAAATGTTTTTGCATGCAGATTTTTTTGGCTTATTTTTGCTAGCAAGGACACATCTTGTTTTTACTAAAGACTTGCCTAGCTAAGGCATGTGATGTACAATAATAATCAGTAAATAAAGTTGGAGGTAATAGGATGAGTGTAGCTGACCAAATATTTATAAATATGTGTAGAGATATATTAGATAATGGAACCAGTACCGAGGGAGAGAAGGTTAGACCAAAATGGGACGATGGTTCCTTTGCTTATACAATCAAACAGTTTGGTGTCATAAACCGCTATGACCTGTCCAAGGAATTTCCAGCCTTAAGCTTAAGGAGACTAGCATTTAAAAGCTGTATTGATGAATTGCTGTGGATATGGCAGAAGAAATCAAACAATATAAATGACCTAAAAAGTCATATATGGGATAGTTGGGCTGATGAGGATGGGTCTATTGGAAAGGCTTATGGCTATCAGATGTCTGTTAAGCATAGATATAAAGAAGGAGATATGGACCAGGTAGATAGATTAATATATGACCTAAAAAACAATCCTTATAGTAGAAGAATTATTACAAATCTTTATGTACATCAAGATCTTCATGAGATGAACCTATATCCTTGTGCTTATAGCCTTACATTCAATGTTACTAAGAAGGCGGACAAGCTTATATTGAATGCAATTCTTAATCAAAGGTCAAGTGATATTCTTACAGCCAACAACTGGAATGTATGCCAATACGCAGTATTGGTCCATATGCTTGCACAGGTATGTGGTTATCAGGTTGGAGAGCTAGTTCATGTAATAGCGGATGCCCATATTTATGACAGGCATATTCCAATTGTAGAAGACCTAATTGCCAGGCCTACTTATGAAGCTCCAGAGTTTTATATTAATCCAGAGATTAAGGATTTTTATCAGTTTACGGTAGATGATTTTGAATTGAGAAATTATAAACATGGACCTCAGGTGAAGAACATACCAGTGGCTATTTAGGAATTATCTTGATATATTATATGAAGAGGTGAATAATATGAATCTTATTGTAGCAGTTGATAGTAACTGGGCAATTGGGTATCAAAATAAGTTACTAGTTAGAATACCTGAGGACCAGCGTTTCTTTCGAAGTGAAACAATAAATAAGGCGGTTATTATGGGAAGAAAGACCTTGGAGAGCTTTCCGGGAGGCCAACCCTTAAAGGACCGATTAAATGTAGTTATTACATCAGATCCTAATTATTATGTGAAGGATGCTGTAGTGGTAAATAGTATAGATAAAGCTCTGGAAGCAGTTAAGGATTATGATTCTCAGGATATATATGTTATAGGAGGTGAAAGTATCTATCGACAGATGCTTTCCCTTTGTGATACCGCCCATGTTACAAAGATAGATTATGAATATAGGGCAGATACATATTTTCCAAATTTGGATGAGATGGAGGACTGGGTCATAACAGGAGAATCTGATGAACAAACCTATCATGACCTTATATACACCTTCTATAAATATGAAAAAAGAGAAAATACTGACAAGGACTTGAAAAAAATATAAAAAAGGAATATTATAGATAAAACATAATAAGGCAAAGGCTAATTAATATATAGCTGGCTGGTTCTAAGTAATTTATTTTATAGGAATAAGAAGGAAAGAAGGATGAGAGTATGTTAGACATTAAAATTGAAAGGACTAAGGCACCAAAGGCTTTACCGGATAAGGATGACCCATTATTATTTGGAAAGATCTTTACTGATCATATGTTTGTTATGGACTATAAATTAGGTGAGGGTTGGTATGATCCTAGAATAATACCATATCAGCCCCTAAGCTTAGAGCCCTCAGCTATGGTATTTCATTATGGACAGGAAATGTTTGAAGGACTTAAGGCATATAAAGCCAGGGATGGAAGGATACTCCTATTCCGTCCAGACATGAATGCTAAACGAACTAACAGAACCTGTGAAAGACTCTGCATGCCTGAAATACCTGAGGAGGATTTTGTTCAGGCCATCAAGGAGCTGGTAGGCATTGACAAGACTTGGATTCCCACTAAAGAGGGAACATCTCTTTATATCAGACCCTTTATAATTGCAACATCTCCTTTTTTAGGTGTAAGAGCGTCTCATACATATAAGTTTATTATTATCCTATCTCCAGTAGGGGCCTATTATCCTGAAGGACTTAACCCAGTTAAGATTTGGATTGAGGATGAGTATGTAAGAGCGGTCAAGGGTGGCATAGGAGAGGCTAAGGCTGGTGGAAACTATGTGGCATCCCTTAGAGCTCAGGTAAAGGCCAATGAGGAGGGTTATTCTCAGGTATTATGGTTAGATGGTATCTATAGAAAATACATTGAAGAAGTTGGAGCTATGAATATATTCTTTAAAATAGGGGGCAGGGTAGTTACTCCAATGTTAAATGGAAGTATACTTCCTGGGGTTACAAGAGATTCAGTTATAAAGCTTTGTAAAGATTGGGGTATTGAGGTGGAGGAACGTATAATCTCCATAGATGAAGTATATGAGGCTTATAAAAATGGTATTCTTGAAGAGGTGTTTGGTACAGGGACAGCCGCTGTAATATCACCTGTTGGCCATCTTCGTTGGAAGGATGAGGTTATGCAGGTTAATGATGGAGGTATAGGTGACTTGAGTCAAAAATTGTATGATAAGCTGACTGGTATACAGCTTGGAGAAGTCACTGATGTCCATAACTGGACAATTGAAGTTGAGTAATACTTGCATACCTAAAATTTATGTATTATTATATATTAAAAGAGGAAAGGTACAGGTATTGATATGAATCAACAGTATGCGGAAGCTGGAGTTAAAAGACAAGATACTCTGGCCACTATGGCTATCAAGGTATTAATGATACTTGGAGTGTTTATTGCTTTGTTCTTGGTAATAATAGTACGTGGTATATTTGGCTATGTAGGAGTGGCTATTGGAGTAGGAGTGTTTTTTCTTTTTCCAAAGCTACACATAGATTATGAATATATATATGTAGATGGGCAGATTGACTTTGATAGGATTACAGGAAAATCTAAGCGGAAAACAATGCTTCGAATAGACTTTGAACAGGTAGAAATCATGGCTCCCAGTGATTCTTCAGCTTTAGATAGCTATAAAAACATGCAGCTTGAAAAAAGGGATTTTTCTTCTCTTAGCAAGGATAGTAAGCCATATGTTATCATTGCCAGCTCAGATAATAAAAAAATGAGAATTATATTTGAGCCTAGTGAAAAGATGGTTGATATTATTAAGCAGAAAAACGCAAGAAAACTCGTCACATATTAATTATGATATATGATAATATGGCATGACTTAAAATGAATTTTATAAGGGGTTATTGGTATTTTTGTTTGTAAGAATATCGATAACCCCCTTAGATTAGGGTAAACTATGAAACGCCTAGCCTTTCATGTTGACAATGCTTAAATAATTAGATATACTTTTAAAAATATTTAGAACATAAAACTACCTACAAAAAAGAAAGAGAGGAATATTATAATGGGTCAAATCGTTGGTGAAGGAATTACATTTGATGACGTTTTACTGGTGCCTGCCTTTTCCGAAGTGTTACCAAACCAGGTGGATCTATCAGTGCAGCTGACAAAAAAGATTAGGTTGAATATCCCTTTGATGAGTGCTGGTATGGATACTGTAACTGAAAACCGTATGGCTATTGCTATGGCAAGGCAAGGGGGAATCGGTGTTATCCATAAAAACATGTCAATAGAAAAGCAAGCAGAGGAAGTAGATAAGGTAAAAAGATCGGAGCATGGGGTAATAACAGACCCATTTTATTTATCTCCTGACCATACTCTGCAGGACGCCAATGAACTTATGGCAAAGTATAGAATATCAGGAGTTCCAATTACTGTAGGTAAGAAGTTGGTAGGTATTATAACTAACCGTGATTTAAAGTTTGAAGAAGATTTTACCAAGAAAATAAAGGAATCTATGACCTCTGAGGGCTTAATTACTGCTAAAGAAGGAATTACCCTAGATGAGGCAAAGCGTATATTAAGTGCGGCAAGAAAGGAAAAACTCCCCCTTGTTGATGATGAAGGAAACCTAAAAGGGCTTATTACTATTAAGGATATAGAGAAGCAGATTAAGTATCCTAATTCAGCCAAGGACTCACAGGGAAGATTGCTTTGTGCTGCTGCTGTAGGAATTACAAACAATATTATGGACCGTGTTGATGCCCTAATTAAAGCCAAGGTTGATGCTATAGTTATTGATACTGCTCATGGCCATTCTGCTAATGTGTTAAGGGTTGTTAAGGAGGTCAGAGATGCTTATCCTGATATTCAAATTATTGCTGGGAATGTGGCAACAGGAGAAGCTACCGAGGACCTAATTAAGGCTGGAGTAGATGCGGTAAAGGTTGGAATAGGACCAGGCTCTATCTGTACTACAAGGGTTGTTGCTGGTATAGGTGTACCTCAGGTTACTGCCATCATGAATGCCTATGATGTGGCAAAGAATTATGGAATACCAATAATAGCAGATGGTGGAATAAAGTATTCTGGCGACATTACAAAATCATTGGCTGCAGGAGCAAATGTATGTATGATGGGAAGTATCTTTGCAGGCTGTGACGAAAGTCCAGGAACCTACGAATTATTCCAGGGAAGAAAGTATAAGGTTTACCGTGGCATGGGATCAATTGCTGCAATGGAAAAGGGAAGTAAGGATCGTTACTTCCAGGCTGATGCTAAGAAGCTTGTTCCAGAGGGTGTTGAAGGACGGGTAGCATATAAGGGTACAGTTGAGGATACAGTATTCCAGCTAATTGGTGGCTTAAGATCTGGTATGGGTTATTGCGGAGCCCATAACATAGAAACCTTACAAAAAACCGGCAAGTTCGTGAAAATAACAGCTGCATCCCTTAGAGAAAGTCATCCACATGATATTCATATTACAAAGGAAGCACCTAATTATAGTGTAGAAGAATAGTATTGAAGATATTGTATATAAGAAAAACACAGGTTATCGAAACAACCTGTGTTTTTTAATAGGCACTCTCGAGTTTGGTATATTGCCAGCAAGCTGGCAGACTCGGAGCGAGAGTTTTGCAAGCTAAATCAATTAAATTATAATGAAAGAATAATATCTTTGCCTACAGGCTTATACTGGCGATAGGCTACATTGGAGGCATCTAGCATTCGCTTTGAAGCGATTACTGAATCAGTTTCAGCGTACTTATCATCCATATAGATGATTTCTTTGACACCCTTTTGAATAATTGCCTTTGTGCATTCATTACAAGGAAATAGGGTTGTATAAATCTTTGCTCCCTTAATATTGCCACCATTATAATTAAGAATGGCATTAAGTTCAGCATGGCATACATATAGATACTTTGATTCTAGGGGGTCACCTTCCCTGTTCCATGGAAATTCATCGTCGGAACAACCAATGGGCATTCCGTTATATCCTACAGAGAGGATTTTGTTATCCTCGCTAACGATACAGGCACCTACACTTGTGCTTGGATCCTTGCTTCGTTCGGTTGATAAAAGAGCAATACCCATAAAATATTCATCCCATTTTATATAATCTTTTCTCTTCATATACAGACCCTCCAATTTGTTATTATCCTTTGTATTATAGAACTTGCTTCATCTACTATTTAATGGGTTTCACCTGCTACTTGTACTTTTATAATATTTGTGGTTCCAGCTATACCAAGGGGTACTCCAGCCGTCATTACAGCAAGCTCTCCTTTGTTAATATAATCGGATTTTTCAACAGCTTCTAATGCATGGTCGAATAATTCGAAGGTGTCATGCTCTGTAGCTATTAGGAGAGGAGTAACACCCCAGGACATATTTAATTGTCTGAATACAACAGGATCAGTGGTGCAGCCCATAATATGACATTGAGGTCGGAACCTAGATATCATACGGGCAGTTTTACCTGAAGTAGTAACGGTTACAATCATTCTGGCATCCAAGTCATGGGCAATAGTAACCGTGGCACGGGATATAGCATCAGTCACATCTAGATTTGTTATGTTCTCACGAAGAACAAAACGTTTTTTGTAATCTATATCTGCTTCGGTTTTAAGGGTTATTTTGACCATGGCCTGTAAAGATTCTATAGGGTGGTCACCTGCGGCGGTTTCTCCCGATAGCATAATAGCGCTAGTGCCATCATAGATAGCATTAGCTACGTCTGTTATTTCAGCCCTGGTCGGTCTGGGATTCTTAACCATTGAGTCTAACATTTGGGTAGCGGTTATAACTATCTTACCACTTTTATATACTTTTCTGATAATCTTCTTTTGAAGTGCAGGTAATTCCTCATAAGGAATCTCTACTCCCATATCACCTCTAGCTATCATTATTCCATCTGCTTCGTTTATTATTTCATCAATATTATGAACTCCCTGGAGATTCTCGATTTTTGCAATTATTTTTGTCTGAGATTGATGCTTAGTTATCATCTTACGAATTTCACGAACATCCTCGGCTGTTCTTACAAAGGAAGCTGCTATAAAATCAAATTTCTGCTCTAATGCAAACAGAATATCCAATCTATCCCTTTCGCTGATATATGGCATTGACAAATGGACACCAGGTATATTAACTCCCTTTCTATCAGAGATAGTTCCATTGTTTTTAACCCTACAGATAATATCGGTAGTAGTTACCTCTTCAACAGTCATCTCAACTAGGCCATCATCTATTAATATTTTTATACCAGGGTCTACATCATAAATCAAGCTATTGTAGCTAATGGAAACCTGGTTTTCGTCACCTTCAACATCCCTGGTTGTTAATGAAAACAACTGACCAGCCTTAAGTTGCACCTTTTTTTCTTTAAAGTTACCGATACGCACCTCAGGCCCCTTAGTGTCCATAAGAGTAGCCACAGGGATATTTAGTTCATCCCTTAGCTTTTGTACTTTTTTAAGTCTTTGTAAATGTTCATTATGGTCTCCATGGGAAAAATTAAATCTGGCCACATCCATTCCCTGAAGTATTAAGTCTTTTATAATTCCGTTCTTATCTGTTGCTGGGCCAAGGGTGCAAATAATCTTTGTTTTTCTCATATTACTCTCCATTTCCTTTTGATCTCTATTTTGAGTCAATGTTGTATTAAATTTATTCAAAAGATATTCTATACTAGGATGCTTAAGGACTAGGTAAATTATATCTTGATACCATTACTTTTGCGATATCTGATTCCTGAGCGTCGTTTTAGATATAGATATATCAAATATAAAACAAGGCTAGCTAAAATTACAAATAAAATAATTGATATGGCACAATGTAAGAAAAAAGTCGCCGGTAGTATATTAATTATGGGATCAGTAATTGGATCAAAAATCCAATAGTCATTGTTGAAAAACAATTTGTGAAAAACTATAAAGGACTTATCAAAATCTATTGCTAAAAACAAACCGACGATTAAGGGAAGTACAATTGCAGTTATAGAGGATATGAGCAAATAGCTTATATCTCTCTTTCTATATTTTATTATTATAATTGGGACTAAAAATATTATACTTACGGCACAAAGGCCATAAAAAAATATAAAAATATCCTTTACTTCCTTAAAATGTTGAAGGCCTGATGGGGATGCATCTAAGGTTGGGAAGGAAAGTTCTCCTTTATAAAATGGAGATGAATAGTCTATTAATGCATTATAATTTTTAATGATATCATCCTTTGGGTACCCTGTATTCTCGGCTATATTCAGTAATTTTACATCCATGTAATATAAGGGCCTAAAATTAATGGTAAATATAAGGCCAAGAGATATAAACAGTAGGGCAAATAGGACTCCAATTAATAGGTCGCTTAATTTGAACCTTTTAAGTCTTTTCATGTATTTCTCCTAATGCTATACTTTGTAGGGTTTATAGACTGGCTAATCTTAGTAATTAATTTATTGATTATACTTTAACCCATATCATAGGAATTATAGTACAATTTAAGCTGGTTTGCAACTGAAAATCTTTTTCCCTAGTCATAAGTGGGTGTAATAAGACAGATTAGAAATAATGAATTGTTTTTAAAAATTAGGTAGGTTAATATTTTTATATAATAATAAAAAGGAGTGTAGGCATGAGAGCATTAATCAGTGTATCAGATAAGAGTGGTATTGTTGAGTTTGCCAGAGACCTAGTATCACTTGGTATTGAAATTATTTCAACAGGTGGAACTTATAGTAAGCTAAAGGAAGCTGAGATTCCAGCAATTGAGGTTTCAGAACTTACTGGCTTTCCGGAATGCTTAGATGGACGGGTTAAAACCTTGCATCCTGTGGTACATGGAGGATTACTTGCTATGAGAAGCAATCCTTCTCATATGAAACAGCTTGCTGACCTTAATATTAAACCAATTGACCTAGTTGTTGTAAATCTTTATCCATTTAAGGCTACAGTATTAAAGGAAGGGGTAACAAGAGCAGAGGCTGTAGAGAATATAGATATTGGTGGACCTACCATGCTTCGCTCAGCTGCAAAGAACTATCAGGATGTAGCCGTGGTTGTAGATCCAGAGGATTACGACAAGGTCTTGTCTGAGCTTAAGACACAAAAAGAGGTTAGTCTTGACACCAAGCTTTATTTAATGCAGAAGGTGTTTATGCATACATCTGCTTATGATACCCTGATTGCAGACTACTTGAAGAAGGAAAGAAATGATAGCTCCCTTCCTGAGACCCTTACCATGACCTTTGAAAAGATACAGGATATGAGATATGGTGAGAACCCTCATCAGATAGCAGCATTTTATAGAGAAATCAGCAATAAAAGGGGTTCAATTACAGATGCTAAGCAGTTAAATGGAAAGGAATTGTCCTTTAATAATATAAATGATACTAATGGGGCCTTAGAGCTACTTAAGGAATTTACTGAACCAACAGTAGTAGCTTGTAAGCATGGCAATCCATGTGGCGTTGGCAGCGGAGATGATATATACACTGCATGGAGTAAGGCATTCATGGCAGATAAGGTATCAATATTTGGAGGAATAGTAGTACTTAACCGTGAGCTAACCCTAGAGATAGCCAAGGAGATGAGTGAAATATACTTAGAGGTAGTTGTTGCACCTTCTTATGAAAAGGAAGCCTTGGACCTTCTTCAGAAAAAGAAGAATATTAGAGTTCTAGAGCTAGCTGATATAGAGGTAGGTCAGGATGACAATGCCTACGACCTAAAGAAGATTAATGGCGGATTAATTGTACAATCTGTTGATAATAAGCTTTTAAATATGGATGAGCTGAGGGTGGTGACTGATCGTGAGCCATCTGAAAAAGAAATGAAAGACCTGCTCTTTGCTTGGAAGGTTGTCAAGTTCGTCAAGTCTAATGGTATAGCTATTGCAAAGGATATGCAGACAGTTGGTATAGGACCTGGCCAGGTTAATAGGATATGGGCTACAAAGCAGGCTATAGACCATGCCGCTGAATTAATTGACCCTGATGCTTGTAAGGGTGCAGTACTTGCTTCCGATGCATTCTTCCCTTTTGATGATTGTGTAGAGGCTGCTTATAAGGCAGGAATAACCGCAATTATTCAGCCAGGTGGAGCTATTCGTGACGAGGATTCAATTAAAAAGTGTAATGAATATGGAGTGACTATGATATTTACAAATATGAGACATTTTAAACATTAGAATAGAGATAAAATAAGCGGTATGAATTTTTAATTCATACCGCATTTTCGTTACAATCTACATCTAATATTTTATATAAATATATAAAAATAATTATATAGTTTTGATTATAACTTTGTTACGTTAGCAGCCTGAGGGCCCTTATCGCCTTCTACTACTTCAAATTCTACATTGTCGCCTTCTTCAAGAACCTTGAAGCCGTCCATAAGAAGAGCTGAAAAATGAACGAATACATCGTTTCCTTCTTCATCAGATAAAAAACCAAACCCCTTTTTTGCATTAAACCATTTTACTGTACCCTTTTTCATACAAAATGCCTCCTAAAACTAGAATATATTAGTGTTGCCATAATTAGTTATGGTAGCCTAAACTTACCACAAATACACAAAAAAGTCAAACCTTCTTTCGCGAGTTTTGTAATATTTTCTTAATATTTTTATATGCTTATGAAATGACAAATAAATAATTATATGTTATTATGAATAAGCGCTTACTAGAAATTGCCATACTTATTATATTAAGTATAAAACATATTTTAGACATATAAAATTCAAAGAATTGGAGGAAATTATATGACATTAAATATACCTTCTGAGTACAAATTAGTTCTTGATGAAAGGCTAGATGATTTGGACGGATGGGGAGCCTATCTTGTTCATATTAAAACTGCAGCAAGAATAGTTTTGATAAAAAATGATGATTCCAATAAAGTCTTTTCTATTGGATTTAGAACACCACCCAAAAACAGTACCGGAGTAGCTCATATATTAGAACATTCGGTTTTATGTGGATCTAAAAATTTTCCTGCAAAGGATCCTTTTATTGAGCTAGCAAAGGGTTCGCTTAATACCTTTCTAAATGCAATGACTTATTCTGATAGAACTGTTTATCCTGTGGCAAGTCAAAATGATAAGGATTTTAAAAACCTAATGCATGTTTATTTGGATTCAGTCTTTTATCCTAATATATATAATAGGAGAGAAATTTTTGAACAAGAGGGATGGCATTATGATCTAAAGGATGAGGGAGAAGACTTAGAGATTAATGGAGTGGTTTATAATGAAATGAAGGGAGCTTTCTCATCCCCTGAGCAGCAGTTATTTAGGCTTAATCTTAACTCCCTATTTCCTGATACTGCCTATGGGGTGGAATCTGGTGGTGATCCTGATTTTATACCCGACCTATCCTATGAGGAGTTCTTAGATTTTCATAGAACCTATTATCATCCCTCCAACAGCTATATTTATTTGTATGGTGATATGGATTTTACTGAACGTTTAGAGTGGCTTGATAGGGAATATTTATCTAAATTTGATTACCTGAAGGTGGAGTCTGAGATTTTAGTTCAAAAGGGCTTTGATTCAATAAAGGAGGTTGAATCCTTTTATTCTATTGGAGAGGAAGAAGATCCTAAAGAGAATACCTATCTTAGCTTAAATATAGTCCTAGGAGAAGAAAAAACAAATGAACTTACTCTTGGTTTACAGATACTTGATTATGTGCTTTTTGAGGCACCTGGTGCACCTGTTAAGCAGGCTCTACTTAATACGGGCATAGGCAAGGATATCCTTAGTCAGGCTAACAATGAATATATTCAGCCGGTGCTTTCTATAGTGGCAAAGAATTCTGATGAGGATAAAAAGCAAGAGTTTCTGTCAGTAATACGAAATACCTTAGAGGACTTAGTTAAGGAAGGACTCAATAAAAAGTCTCTACAGGCGGCTATTAACTACTTTGAATTTAGGTACCGTGAGGCTGATTATGGAAGATATCCTAAGGGTTTGATGTATGGTCTCCGTATTATGGGTAGCTGGTTATATGATGATGATAAGCCTTTTTCAAATCTAAGGGATACTATCTATTACGATAATATGAAGAGATATATTGAAACTGGATATTTTGAAAACCTAATTAAGGATTATATTTTAAATAACAACCATGCTTCGATTGTGGTTCTAAAGCCTAAGGCTGGACTTAATAAAATCCGAGAGGAAGAGACCAAGGAAAAACTAGCTAGATATAAGGAAAGCTTATCTAGTAAAGAGCTTCAAAAAATTATAAGTGATAGTAAGAGGTTACTAGAGTATCAGGAGACTCCTTCCACAAAGGAGGAGATAGAAGCTATACCCTTGCTTACCAGAGAGGATATTGGGCCTAATCCTTTGCCCATATATAATGAAGAAAAACTCATAGACGGTGTTAAGCTAATACATCATGAGGTTTTTACTAATGAAATAGCTTATATACGTCTATTGTTTGATGTTAAGGAGATTCCAAACGACTTACTTCCATATATGTCTTTACTATCTTTAGTTTTAGGCTATGTGGATACAGATAATTATACCTATCTTGAATATACTAATGAGGTTAATCTTCATACGGGTGGTATTTATCAGAATCTAACAAGTTTTTCTAAGCTTGGTAGCTATCAAGAGTATTTACCTGTATTTGAGATTGGAACTAAGGTATTATATGATAAGCTTCCTGAAGCCTTTAGATTGTTAGAGGAGATGCTATATCGTACAGACTTAAAGGATTATAAGCGACTTAAGGAAATTATTGATGAGATAAAGTCAAGACTCCAGATGAGCCTACAAAGCTCTGGCCATAGTGTGGCTGTAGGTAGGGCTATGTCCTATTATTCTGCTCACGCTATGTTCAATGAGCTTACTCAGGGAATAGGATTTTATCAGTTCTTAGAGGACCTTACCTTAAACTATGGGGAGAAGAAGGATATAGTTATTAACAAGCTTAAAGAATTAATAGGTATGATATTTGTGAAAAACAAGCTTATGGTAAGTATTACGGCTGATAAGGCTGGTTATGACTTGGTTTCACAGAATCTTTCATCCTTTATGGAAGGCTTGCCAGAGAAGGCTTCTGAAAGACTTTTTGCAGCATATGATAATAGGCCTTTAACGCCGAAGAGTTTAAATGAAGGCTTTAAGGCAGCCATGCAGGTTCAGTATGTTGCTAGGGCAGGTAATTTTCTAAAAGCAGGCTATAAATACACTGGTGCACTTAAGGTTCTTAGAACGATTTTGAGTTATGATTATCTGTGGCAGAACCTAAGAGTAAAGGGCGGAGCTTATGGATGTATGTGTGGATTTTCAGGAGTGGATGGGGATGTATATTTTACATCATATCGTGACCCTAACCTGAGAAATACTAACCTTGTATATGAAAGGATACCTGAATTTATAAGGAATTTTACAGCAGATGAACGGGATATAACAAAGAGCGTAATAGGAACTATTAGTAGTCTTGATATGCCTTTAACTCCGCAGTCAATGGGGTATAGGTCTTTAAGTCTATATCTTTCTGGCCTAAGCTATGAGGACATTAAGAGGGAAAGAGATGAGATTATTAATGTGACTCAAGAGGATATCCGAGAACTTGCCAGATTGGTGGAAGCTGTTCTTGATCAAGGCCACATTTGTGTTATCGGTAATGAGAGTAAGATTGAAGAGGATAGAGACTTATTTAAGGAAGTAAAGAATTTGGTGAAATAATATAAAATTTAAACAGGAATGAGGATAATATGCAGGATAATAATACAAAATCGGGTTTTGTAACCTTAATAGGGAGGCCCAATGTTGGAAAGTCCACCCTTATGAATCATTTGATAGGACAAAAAATAGCCATAACCTCCAACAAGCCTCAAACAACTAGGAATAAGATACAGACGGTCCATACAGATGAGCGAGGTCAGATTATATTTATTGATACGCCCGGTATTCATAAGGCTAAGAATAAGCTAGGAGAGTATATGGTTAACGTGGCAGAAAGGACATTGAGGGAGGTTGATGTCGTACTTTGGCTTGTGGAGCCTAGTACCTTTATAGGTGCTGGTGAACGTCATATAGGAGACCAGCTTGCTAAGATAAAGACTCCGGTTTTTCTGATAATTAATAAGATTGATAAGGTTAATAAAAATGAGATTTTAAAATTTATTGAAGCATATAAGGATATACTAGATTTTGCTGAAATTATTCCAGTATCTGCTTTAAAGGGTGAGAATACCAAGGAGCTTATGGATGCTATCTTTAAATATCTCCCCTTTGGACCAAAATATTTTGATGAGGATACCATAACTGACCAGCCGGAAAGACAGATTGTAGCTGAGCTAATTAGAGAGAAAGCCCTTCGCAACCTGGAAGAAGAAATACCCCATGGAGTGGCTGTGAGTATAGAACAGATGAAGGAACGAAGTTATGGCAAAAATCAGTCTGGAGATATTATAGATATTCATGCCACAATTATCTGTGAGAGGGATAGCCATAAGGGAATCATTATAGGCAAGGGTGGAGCTATGTTGAAAAAGATAGGTAGCCAAGCTAGACAGGAGATAGAGAATCTTCTAGATTGCCAGGTTAATCTCCAGCTTTGGGTCAAGGTAAAAAAGGATTGGAGAGATAGTGATTTTTTACTGAAGAATTATGGTTATAATAATAAGGATATGATATAGAAAAGAAAAAAACTACAAAAGTCTATATAGCTTGTTTTTTAAAAATTGTCAAGACTGAATATTAAAATAAAAATGGGATATTCTAACCAGTTTAGAAAGTTATTAGATGGGAAACCTAAAAGGTAAGAAGACAAGCAAGATTCTGTCTTTACTTATAGGTTATAAATACTCAACCTGTAAGACGAACATATTATCATGGTTAGGGGGCTCATTTATGAACAATTATGATTATTGGAGTGATTTTATCAAAACTGGTAAAATTGATGATTACTTAAATTACATCGCATGTACTAAGGAAGAAATTAGTGATTATAGGCAAGATGTAAACAGAGAAAAAGAGGGTGGTTTTCATGCCGGCATTAATAAATGTGACGGGAATAGTTCTATCAGCCATGCCGGTTGGAGATTATGACAAGCGTTTAGTTATTTTGACAAAGGAGACAGGAAAGATATCGGCATTTGCTAAAGGCGCTAGGAGACCTAATAGCGCCTTATTGGCATGTAGCCAACCCTTTTCCTTTGGAAAGTTTGACCTGTATTCTGGTAGAAATTCATACACTATAAGGTCAGCTGATATTTCTAATTACTTTTCAGAACTAAGGGATGATATAGAAAGCATGTATTATGGAATATACTTTTGCGAATTTGTAGATTACATTACTAGGGAAGCTAATGATGAAAAGGAAATACTAAAACTTTTATATCAGACACTTCGGGCGGTGGCAAAAAAAACAATAGACCTAGCTTTAATTCGCCTAGTATTTGAATTTAAGGCTTTGTCACTCAGTGGACTTGCAGCCCAGGTTTTTGAATGTGTAAAATGTGGAAAATCAGAAGAGGGATATAGATTTTCTGCAGATGCAGGAGGACTCCTATGTGAAGAATGTAAGGTATATGATCCCAAGTCCATCAGATTAACCACTTCATCCATTTATACCTTACAATACATAATATCTAGGGATGTGGAAAAATTATATACTTTTAAGGTTAGTAAGGAGGTTCTTAATGAGCTTATATTTTGTGTGAGACAATACTTGAGGCATCATATAGACCATGAATTTAAATCGGCTGAATTAATAGGAAGCCTATAAAAGATTTCTTACTAAAATAAAAGCAATTAGGTGTCGAATATTATTAATTTTATATAAAGTCAGACATGATGAAAACGATTTTATAAATATGAGTTGAAATAATTAATCTTTAGGGTTAAAATGATATGAACTCAGTACCTAGTAATGGAGGGATGGATATGAAGAGAGGGATTCTAATATTTATAATGCTTTTTGGTATTTTGGCTTTTACTAGCTGTAGTAAGGAAGAAATATTTATTACAACAGAAGATGTTGCATTTAATACTATGTTAGTAAAAAGAGATGGAAGTATATATGTAGCTATAGTTGAGGATTTTGATAAAAGCCATTATAACCTCAGTGAACTTAATGAATTTGTTTCAAAGGAAGTTAAAGCATATAATGATGAGGTTGGTAGTGATGAGGTAAGCTTAGAATCACTGGAGATAAAAAATGATAAGGCAGTAATGATTATTAGATATAGCAAGATGGCCCATTACAGTGCATTTAACAATATACAAGTAGCGTATTTTAGTGCAGATACAGATAATGTAGATTTAGACCTCCCAGCACAATACATTAATGCAAAAAAGGAAACCTTAGTAAGCAAGGAGGATGCATTTAAAAGTAAAAAGGATCAAGTCTTAGTTGTGTATGAGCCCTTCGATATAATATTAGAGGGTAAAGTAAGGTTCTATAGTGAGAATGCAACATATATTGAAGAAAATAAAATTCATAGTGCTAGTGAAGATATGACAGTTGTTATATACAAGCCTATGTAAATGAAATATTATAGTATAAATGATTATGTGAGGATGAGATTATGCAAATAACAATGGACAAAATTGTAGCTTTAGCAAAAGCGAGAGGCTTTGTATATCCTGGTTCAGAGATATACGGAGGTTTAGCTAACTCTTGGGATTATGGTAATCTTGGAGTTGAACTTAAGAACAATATAAAAAGGGCATGGTGGCAAAAGTTTATCCAGGAGAATCCCTATAACGTAGGTATAGACAGTGCTATCTTAATGAATACCCAGACATGGGAAGCATCTGGTCATCTTTCAGGATTTGCAGATCCCTTGATGGATTGTAAGGAATGTCATGAACGTTTCCGTGCAGATAAAATTATTGAAGATTACATGGCAGGCCAAGAGATAGAATCAGAAGAGGCTGTAGATGCCTGGTCTAATGAAGACATGAAAAAATATATTGATGATAAAAACATTGCTTGCCCAAGCTGTGGTAAGCGTAATTTTACTGATATACGTCAGTTTAATTTAATGTTCAAGACACACCAAGGGGTTACTGAGGACTCCAAAAATGTAGTATATTTAAGACCTGAAACAGCACAGGGTATATTCGTTAACTTTAAAAATGTGCAAAGAACATCCCGTAAGAAGATACCCTTTGGTATAGGACAGATAGGTAAGTCCTTCCGTAATGAAATAACGCCTGGTAACTTTATCTTCCGTATAAGAGAATTTGAACAGATGGAATTACAGTTTTTCTGTGAGCCGGGTACAGACTTAGAGTGGTTTGCATATTGGAAGCAATTTTGTATTGATTGGTTGAAAAATCTGGGTCTAAAAGATGAAGAGCTTAGGGTAAGAGATCATGGTCCTGAAGAGCTTTCCTTCTATAGCAAGGCTACTACGGATATTGAATTCTTATTCCCATTTGGATGGGGTGAGCTTTGGGGAATAGCAGATCGTACTGATTATGATTTAACACAGCATCAAAATCATTCCAAGGTTGATATGAGTTACTTTGATGATGAAAAGAAAACTAAGTATATTCCTTATGTAGTTGAGCCATCTCTTGGTGCAGATCGTGTTACATTGGCATTTTTATGTGCTGCTTATGATGAAGAAGAGATAGGTGAGGGGGATGTCAGAACAGTACTTCATTTCCATCCTGCTATTGCTCCTATTAAGATAGGTGTACTGCCCTTGTCTAAAAAACTGTCTGATAAGGCAGAGAAAATCTATCTAGACCTTATTAAGTATTATAACTGTGAGTTTGATGATAGAGGTAATATCGGTAAGCGTTATCGCAGACAAGATGAGATAGGTACACCCTACTGTATCACATATGATTTTGATTCAGAAACAGATGAAAGCGTTACTGTCCGTGATAGAGATACTATGGAGCAGGAGAGAATAAAGATAGCTGATTTAAAGGCATATTTTGAGAATAAGTTCAGATTTTAGAAAAAAGGCTTTCCTTATATGAAGCAAATGTGCTATAATGCTTTTTGGACTAAGGGGACTAGAAAAATTTATAGTGATTTTATACTGGTAAATGTATCCGTCCTAATATTTATTGTGAGAGACGGATTATAAAATAATTTTTAGGAGGTTTTATACAAGATGACAAAATGGGTTTATTTGTTTAAAGAAGGCGACGCTTCCATGAGAAATCTACTTGGTGGAAAGGGTGCCAACCTTGCTGAGATGACTAAATTAGGTCTTCCAATCCCACAAGGATTTATTGTTACAACGGAAGCTTGTAATGACTATTATGATAGAGGCAAGCAGGTTGCTGATGAAGTTAAAGCACAGATTTTTGATGCTTTAGCTGAGTTAGAAAAAGAACAAGGTAAGAAATTTGGAGATAATGAGAATCCATTATTAGTTTCTATTCGTTCAGGTGCAAGAGCATCTATGCCAGGTATGATGGATACAGTTCTTAACTTAGGTTTAACTGATGTTGCAGTAGAAGGTTTTGCAGCAAGAACAGGGAACCCAAGATTTGCATATGACTCCTATAGAAGATTTATTCAGATGTATGCTGACGTTGTTATGGAAGTTAGCAAAGAGAAGTTTGATGTAGTATTTGACGCTGTTAAAGAGAAAAAAGGAATTGAATTAGATACAGATTTGACAGCAGATGACTTAAAAGAAATAGTTAAAGGATTTAAAGAAGTTTATAAGAATGAACTTGGAGAGGACTTCCCTCAAGATCCTCGTGAGCAGTTAATAGCATCTATTACAGCTGTATTCCGTTCATGGGACAACCCTCGTGCTATTTACTACAGAAGAATGAACGACATTCCAGGAAGTTGGGGTACTGCAGTTAACGTTCAGGCTATGGTATTTGGTAACATGGGTGATACATCTGGTACAGGTGTTGCATTCACACGTAATCCATCTACTGGTGAGAATAAAATGTATGGTGAGTACTTAATCAATGCACAGGGTGAAGACGTTGTTGCAGGTATTAGAACTCCTCATCCTATCTCCATGATGGAAGAAGAACTACCAGAAGCTTATGAAGATTTCATTAGAATTGCAGATCAATTAGAGAAGCATTATAAAGATATGCAAGACATGGAATTCACAATTGAAGATAAGAAACTATACATTCTTCAGACTCGTAGTGGTAAGAGAACAGCTACTGCTGCTTTAAGAATCGCATGCGAGCTAGTTGAAGATGGTTTAATTACTAAGGAAGAAGCAATTGCAAGAATTGATGCTAAAGCATTAGACCAATTACTTCATCCAGGATTTGACGAAAAAGTACTAAAGGCTTCTACACCAATCGGAAATGCTCTACCAGCATCTCCTGGCGCGGCAGCAGGTAAAGTATACTTTACAGCAAAGACTGCAAAGGAAGCAGGCGATAGAGGTGAAAGAGTAATTCTAGTTCGTCTTGAGACTTCTCCAGAAGATATCGAAGGTATGCACGCAGCAGAGGGTATCTTAACAGCTCGTGGTGGTATGACATCTCACGCAGCAGTTGTTGCTCGTGGTATGGGTGTTGCATGTGTATCCGGTTGTGAAGCTATTCAGATTAATGAAGAGGGCAAATACTTTACATTAAACGGTAATACAATTAAAGAAGGTGAATACATCTCACTTGATGGAACAGCAGGTAATATCTACTTAGGGGACATTCCAACTGTTGATGCAGAAATCAGTGGAGATTTTGATACAATTATGTCATGGGCTGATGAAATCAGAACCATGAAGGTTAGAACTAATGCAGATACACCTGCAGATGCTGCAAAGGCTATTGAATTTGGAGCAGAAGGTATTGGTCTGACTCGTACAGAGCATATGTTCTTCGAGCCTGACAGGATTCCTAAGATTAGAAAGATGATCTTATCCAAGACTGCAGAAGAAAGAGAAGCTGCATTAGAGGAATTAATTCCTTTCCAGAAAAATGACTTTAAGGGTATCTATGAGGTTATGGAAGGAAGACCTGTTACTATCCGTTTCTTAGATCCTCCTCTACATGAGTTCGTTCCTACAGCAGATGCTGATATTGAGGCACTAGCTAAGGAAATGGGCTTAACATTTGAAGAGGTTAAAGCTACATGTGAGTCATTACATGAATTTAACCCTATGATGGGTCACAGAGGATGCCGTCTAGCAGTTACTTATCCTGAAATCGCTAGAATGCAGACCAGAGCGGTTATGGAAGCTGCTATAGAAGTAAAGAAAGAAAAAGGATTCGATATCGTTCCTGAAATCATGATCCCTCTTGTAGGTGAAAAGAGAGAACTTAAATATGTTAAGGATGTTGTAGTAGAGACAGCAGAAGCTGTGAAGAAAGAAATGAATTCTGACATCTCATACCAAGTAGGTACTATGATAGAGATTCCTCGTGCTTGCTTATTAGCTGATGAGATTGCTGATGAGGCTGAATTCTTCTCCTTTGGAACCAATGACTTAACTCAGATGACATTTGGTTTCTCTAGAGATGATGCTGGTGGATTCTTAGATGCTTATTATGAGAATAAGATTTATGAGTCTGATCCATTTGCAAGACTTGACCAGGAAGGCGTAGGCCAGCTTGTTAAGATGGCAGCTGAAAAAGGACGTGCAACTAAGCCTAATCTTAAGCTTGGTATCTGCGGAGAGCACGGCGGAGATCCTTCAACCGTTGAGTTCTGCTACAAAGTAGGATTAGATTATGTATCCTGCTCACCATTTAGAGTACCTATCGCAAGACTTGCAGCAGCTCAGGC
>JAAYRC010000125.1 GCA_012518975.1 Clostridiales bacterium | reverse complement strand
CTATATTCTTTAGGGGTCATTCCGATAATTTTTTTAAAAACCTTAATAAAATAGTTAACATCAAGGATACCGACTTGGGATGCGATATCCTGAATCTGTGTATCCGTCTTGTTAAGTAACATAATTGCAAACCTTACCTTTTTCTGATTAATAAAATTCGTTATGGTAATTCCCATCTCTTTTTTAAACAAGCTAGAAGCTAAAGGCTTTGAGGTAGAAATATACGAATCCATTATGGATAAGATTGAAAAGCTTCCTCCAGCAGAGGCTAGTAAGCAATTGATGAATATGTATGCTGCCAAGGCTCCTATTAGCTCACTTACTGATAAATATGACCTGATAATCCAGGTGGCCCATGTTGTCAATATGTTTGGTACGGTTCAGAGGATAGGGTGGAAGATGAGTAAGGGTACACCAGATATTCCTTGGTATGTCCATGAGATACCAACTATATTTGTATCCCTTAGCTGTCCTTTCCACTTGGCAGATGTTCCACAGGTGAAAACTTATATAAATACCTATGATAAAAATGAACATACCCTGGATGCTCTAATTGAAAAAATGCTAGGACGATCTGAATTTGTAGGAGTTGACCCTGTTGATTCCTTCTGTGGATTACCGGACACCCGTTGGTAGAAGTATTAATATATTTTCATGAATAGGAGAATTATATGGGGTATTTTGATTTTACAAAAGAGAATGAATATCTTATTTGCATAGATAGTGATGGTTGTGCCATGGATACCATGGATATAAAGCACATAAGCTGTTTTGGACCGGAGTGGATTAAAACTTTTGGCTTAGAGAAATATGAAAGTGAAGCCTTAGAGTACTGGAATAAGATAAACCTATACTCTGCTACCAGAGGGATTAACCGCTTTAAGGGACTTGCTATGGGGCTTTTGGAGATGGAAAGAAGGGGCGTACTAGTTGAGGGACTTGATAGTTTTGTTAACTGGACAAATAAGGCCAAGGAATTGTCCAACCCAGCATTGATGGCAGAATGTCAGAAAGTTAGGAGTAGCTGTATGGAACTTGCCTTACTTTGGAGTATCAGAGTTAATAGGGCCATTTCTGAATTACCAAAGCTAGATAAACCCTTTCCTAATGTTAAGCTTGCCATGGAGGAAATGGTTAGAGAGGCTGACCTAGTAGCAGTATCATCAGCCAATGGTCAAGCAGTTGAGGAAGAGTGGACAAAGCATGGATTAAAAGGGTATACAAAGGCATTGCTATGCCAGGAAGCAGGGTCAAAATCATTTTGCATATCGGAGCTGTTGAAAAAGGGATATGATGCCCATAAGGTTTGTATGGTTGGAGATGCTCCTGGAGACCGAGACGCGGCTTTTGATAATCAGGTTTGCTTTTATCCAATAGTGGTAGGCAAGGAAGGTGAAAGCTGGCGTAGGCTCAAAGAAGAAGCCTTTCCCAGACTCTTATCAGGAGAATTTGACCAGGCTTATCAAGAAGAACTATTAGCGGATTTTAATAAAGTATTAGGAATAAATTAGAATATAGATAATAAGAAATAAAACATAGGTTCCTACATTATGTCTAATATAAATTTATATAAGACATAATGTAAGGAACCCATTAAAATTTAATAAAATTATTATGGAATTTAGTCCTTTATCGATTGTTTTTCTTCTTGGTATTATCAGAAAAACCGTGGGGATCTCCATCTCCATAGCCTTCTCTACTAGCCATATCTTTAGCAGAGTTACTAGTTACTGCATCTTTAGCGCGCTCTTTGTGATTTAATCCTGTTTCTTTCCGATATCTTTGATTTGATTGTTTGCTCATAAAATTAATCTCACTTCCTTCAATCTTGATAAAATTATTGTGTCTTGAGCTGACATATATTATTATGGTTTTATTATGTTTGTTATAATTGACAATAAAACTCCCCAATAAGTTATCTGATACAGATACCATATTTGTGATATAATTAAAATAAATATTATAAAATCAGAGCATAACATGACATTATGGAGTGAAGGTTTTGAATTACAGTGATAGTATAATAAAAATAAAAGGGATTGGCGAAAAGACCCAAAAAGTCTTTAGTAGAATAGGTATTGAGACTGTACAGGATCTTTTGGAGCATTATCCCAGAGACTATGAGGAATTTGGCAGGCCTATACCTATTTCTCAGGTCAGGGAGGGTAGTGTAGTCACCATAGAAGCTTACTTAGGTATGTCTCCTAGACTAAAAAGGGTACGTCATCTACAGATACTAAATGTCCAGGTACGAGATAGCTCTGGTACCTTATTATTGACATGGTTTAATATGCCTTTTCTTAGGAATAGGCTTAAGATGGGAAGCCGTTATCTATTTAGGGGTAAGATAAGCTTTAAGAACGGTGTATATGTAATGGAACAGCCCAAGATTTATTTTAATAAAGAAGACTATTATAAACTCTTAAAAATATTACAGCCAATCTACCCCTTAACAGAGGGGCTGACTAACAATTTAATTACAAAATCCATGCATGAGGTTCACAAAAATCTTGAATTTGCAAAGGATTATATTCCAAGAAACATAAGTAGGGAGTATTCCCTTATGGATAGGACTAAGGCCTTAAAGGAAATACATTTTCCCAAGGATAGAGATAGTTTAGCCAGAGCCAGAAACCGATTGGCATTTGATGAGTTCTTTCTTTATTCCCTTGCCCTAAGGATGATGAGGGAAAGTAAGGCCCAAAGTAAAACGAATTATCCCATGGTGGAAAGTAGGGAATGTTCTGATTTGATTAATGGTCTGCCCTATGAGCTTACAAATGCCCAAAATCTTGTGTGGGATGAGATTAAGAAGGATATGACATCTGAGTATTCAATGAACCGGCTTGTACAGGGTGATGTTGGTTCTGGTAAGACCATACTTGCTATACTGGCTCTTTTAATGACAGTAAAGAATGGATATCAGGGTTGCATAATGGTTCCAACAGAGGTTTTGGCTAAGCAGCATTATAATTCATTTAGGAGTTTGCTATCTGAGTATAACATTTCTATATGTCTCCTAGTAGGTTCTATGACCCCTAAGGAAAAAAGGGATACATATGATAAGATAAGAGACCATAGGGTTGATATAATTGTGGGAACACATGCCTTGATTCAGGAAAAGCTAGAATATGATAAATTAGCCTTGGTAATAACCGATGAGCAACATCGTTTTGGTGTTAAGCAAAGGGAGGAATTGATGACAAAGGGTAAGAAGCCCAACGTGCTGGTTATGAGTGCCACACCGATTCCAAGAACCCTAGCTATTATATTGTACGGTGACTTAGATATATCTATAGTAGATGAACTTCCTGCCAGAAGGTTGCCTATTAAGAATTGTGTTGTAAATACTAATTATAGGCCCACAGCTTATAGGTTTATAGAAAACCAAGTGGCATTAGGTAGACAAGCCTATGTAATATGCCCTATGGTTGAAGAAAGTGAAATGATAGAGGCTGAAAATGTAATTGATTACACAGAGCAGCTAAAAGAAGTCTTGCCATCCAACATATCAGTGGAATATCTTCATGGGAAGATGAAGCCTAAAGAGAAGAATGATATAATGGAAAGGTTTGCAGATGGGGATATTTCAGTTTTGGTTTCTACTACAGTAGTAGAAGTGGGAGTAAATGTACCCAATGCAACTGTAATGATGGTTGAAAACGCTGAACGATTCGGTCTTGCCCAGCTTCATCAGCTAAGAGGAAGGGTTGGCCGTGGACAACACCAATCCTATTGTATATTTGTATGCGGAACTCAGAGTAAGGAAGCCAAAGAAAGATTGGAGATTCTTAATAAATCCAATGATGGCTTCTATATTGCTGAGGAAGACCTAAAGCTTCGTGGTCCTGGAGATTTGTTTGGTATTAGACAAAGCGGGGATTTGGATTTTAAGATAGGTAATATCTATACTGATGCTGCTATACTAAAGCTTGCTGCAAAGGCAGCTAAAAGTCTTAGTGATGAAGAAGCAGGTAAGATATTTTTAAAAAACCCTTATCTCAAAGATAGAGTTCTAGGTCAAAGCAGTGGGACATTATAACAAGCCGTTTACAAAACTTACCAATACATGCTATACTATTTATGATAGATAGGTTGCTACTTACTAAAATTCTGCAGTGATTAGTCCAAGATAAGAGGTATCAGATGATAAGTATAGATAAAGCAGTAGATAGAACAGTTAACTCACTATTATCCCTTGTAATTCCTGTTTATCAGGAAGGCAATCATATCAAAAGTTCTATAGGGATTATTGAAAATGTACTGATTGAGAATAATATTGTATATGAATTTATAATTGTTGATGACGGCTCATTAGATAATACCTGGAGTGAGCTTAGAAGTCTTGCAAATGGTAATGATAGAATCATGATAATCCGCCTTAGCAGAAATTTTGGCAAGGAGTCTGCTTTATGTGCAGGGCTTAAATATGCTAATGGAGATATGGTTTTGGTTATGGATGGAGATCTTCAGCATCCACCAGAGCTTATACCCAAGATGGTTGATGCATGGCTTAACGAGGGTTATGATGTGGTAGAGGGAATAAAACATTCAAGAGGTAAGGAAAATAGAATTTATCGTGCTTGTGCCAAGTTTTTTTATTATCTTATTTATAAATCCTCTGATATAAATCTGGGACGAGCATCGGATTTTAAGCTATTGGACCGTAAGGTGGTTGAGGCATGGAAGGAGTTGCCGGAGCGTGCTACCTTCTTTAGGGGGATGTCTGCCTGGCTGGGATTTGAACGTAAAGAAATAGGATTTGATGTGGCACACAGGGTAAATGGTAAGACTAAATGGTCATTAGTCCGCCTGATTCGTCTAGCCATTAATGCAATTACATCTTATACATCTGTACCCCTACATTGTATAACCCTATTTGGTATTATAATGTTTTTAGGAGCAGTGGTTTTGGGGGTCCAAACCTTATTTATGAAGTTATCAGGAAGGGCCAGCGATGGATTTACTACTGTTATACTCCTTCTCTTAATTATTGGTAGTGCAATTATGACCAGTCTTGGCATTATAGGTATATATCTTACGAAAATTTATAAAGAAGTAAAGGCTAGGCCCAGATATCTTATTTCTGATTTTATCAGAGGCGGTGATGATAAATGTTAGGGATAATATACCTAATGCTTTGCCTTTGCCTAGGTTGGGCAATATCTAATTTTGTTTTTCCTGACCTTGATGAATTTACATCAACCACATATGATAATAGACCAATTCACCTAAGCCCATATCTTTTACTTATACCGGTATGGTTTATTATAGGTGTTCTTAGTATGACTTGGCCTGTATACTTAATTGCCTTATTAGCTTCTAGTCTGGAAGCTCCTCTTTTATTAGCCAACACAATAGTAATGAATCTTGCAGCAATTTTTGTTGTAGCAAGCATTTGTAATAGGTATCATAAGAAGAAATTATTTAATAAGCTACTAAGTAAAGATAGTGGAAGCAAAGATATAGAGTGGACCTTATTGTTCTTTGTATGGCTACTGGCCACTATACTTATGTGGTCAACTTTTTATATTAAGGATGGACAGCTTAATATAGGTGTTTCAGTATTTAGTGATTTTTCTCCCCATGTAGGAATGATAAGATCCTTTTCCTATGGTAATAATTTCCCTACATCATATTCACATTTTGCAGGAGAGGATATAAAATATCATTTTATGTTCCAGTTTTTAGCTGGTAACCTAGAGTTTCTTGGTATGAGAATTGACTATGCATTTAACATACCAAGCATCCTAAGTTTAATGAGTGCATTTATGCTTCTTTATGTACTGACAGTAAAGATTACAGGAAGAATACTATCAGGAGTGCTTGCTTTACTGTTCTTTGCTTTTAGGAGTGGTAAAGCCCTCTTTTTATATATCTCTAAAATTCCTAAGGGAGAGAGTATCATTGCCAGCTTATGGAACAATACTAGTTTTATTGGAGAAACGACTCATGAGGATTGGGGTTTGTGGAATCTTAATGTATATTGCAATCAAAGGCACCTAGCCTTTGGACTTGCCGCTATGTTTTTCTTGATAATCATGTTTCTTCCCCACTTTTATGAAATGGCCCAGACACTAAAAGATAATAAGCCTTCTTTTAAAAAGATCTTTTTATCAAAGGAAGGATGGGAGATTAAGAGTATTAGATATCCGGTTTCCTTAGGAATACTGCTTGGAAGTATGTCGTTTTTTCATGGTTCTGCTGTTATTGCTTGTCTTTTGGTATTATTTGTTATTGCCATATTCTCTAAGAGGCGGTTAGAATTTTTGATTACTGCATTGCTTACAGTGGCATTGACATTCCTACAATCAAGATTATTTATTAGTGGATCAATTGTATCTGCAAAGTTTTTCTTTGGCTTTATTGCAGAAAACAAAACCATATTTGGGGTAATATCATATCTAGAAAGGCTCCTTGGTATTTTACCCTTATGTATAGTACTAGCTTTTATCTTTGGTGGCTTGGTTGAGAGATATCTTATAATAGCTTCACTTGCTCCTTTGGTATTTGCCTTTACGGTATCCTTAACTGTAGATGTGACAGTTAATCACAAATACATCATGATGTCTTGCATACTTATAGGTGTTTTTGTGGCAGGATTTATTACAAGGATACTTGATAGGAAGAAGTTGATATTTAAGATTAGCGGAGGTCTTCTTATACTGATGCTTACTATAACAGGTATATATGATTTTACAACTGTCCTGAGGAAAAATTCTAGAGAAGGAAAAATCATTCTTAATATGGAGGATCCACTTACAGAGTTTATTAGGACTAATTGTGATGCTAAAGATATTTTTCTTACAGACTCATATACAATTAATCAAGTGGTTCTAGGTGGAGCCATGCTATATCAGGGACATCAATATTATGCCTGGTCTGCTGGCTATGATACTGGGTTTCGTGATATAATGGTTGCTAGGATGTATGAGGCAAAGACACCTAGAGAACTCCATGATCTTGTAATGAAGAACAAGATAAGATACATAATCGTAGATTATGGAAATCGTGTAAGCATGGATTATGACTTGAATGAGGAAAATATTCGTGCCACCTATAAATGTGTATATGAAACTGGACAGGGGGAATGGGATATTTCAATATTTGACACCAAAAAAATGTTGTATAATGAATAATATAATATTAATAAGTAGGTTATTACTACTTATTAAGGGTATATACATTATGTTTTTGTAGCGATATATTTGCTTTTATTATTAGAATTATTATTAAACTTATGATAAGCCGCAATAATAAGAAGAAAAGAGGATGATATGATGAAATTTAAGTATGTAATAGTAGGAGCCGGTTTGGCTGGTTTGACAGTAGCAGAAAGAATTGCCAATGTAATGGATGAAAAGGTATTGGTGATTGAAAAGCGTGGTCATATTGGAGGTAATGTATATGACTCCTATAATAATGATGGAATTTTGATTCATAATTATGGTCCTCATATATTCCATACTAATGACAAAGAAGTATATTCATATTTATCTAAATTCACAAAATGGAACGATTTTTGGCACAGAGTCTTAACCTATGTGGATGGTAATTTGATACCTATGCCTATAACCGTTGAAACCATTAATAAGCTTTACAATCTTGACCTTAATTGCTTTGAGGTAGAGGAGTTTTTAGAAAAGAGATCTGTCGACATTACTGATATTAAAACCAGTAGGGACGTGGCTCTTAGCAAGGTGGGACAAGATCTATATGAGAAGATATTTGAGAACTATACTAAGAAGCAATGGGGTTTATACCCCGGAGAACTAGATAGTTCAGTTATATCTAGAATTCCAATTCGTTTAAATCGTGATACCAGGTATTTTGCAGATAAGTATCAGGGTATGCCTAGCCATGGCTATACTAGAATGTGTGAGAATATGGTGGCCAACAAAAATATAAAGATTATGTTGAATACTGACTTTAAAGAAATATCTAGTCAGTTAAAATACGATACCCTAATATATACTGGGCCTACAGATGAATTCTATGATTATAAGCATGGAAAGCTAGCTTACAGAAGTATAGACTTCCAATTTGAAACAATAGATAAGGAAGATTTCCAAGAGGCTCCAGTGGTAAACTATCCCAATGACTATGACTATACAAGAATTACAGAGTTCAAAAAACTCACATGGCAGGACCATAAAAAGACCACTATATGTAAGGAGTTTCCTTGTTCAGAGGGTGAACCATATTATCCATTTCCAACTAAGGATTGTAAGGCGCAATTTGCCTTATATGAAGAAGAAATGAAGAAGGAAAGTAATGTAGTATTTATAGGACGCCTGGCTGAATACAGGTATTATAATATGGATGCTGTAGTAAGAAGAGCTCTTGATGCATTTGAGGGTTTGTTAGCTGATTAAGCAGACCAAGCTTGTAGGAGGAAATATGGATAAGTTATATATTGTTATTCCTGCATATAACGAAGAAGATAATATAGTGTCAGTAATTAATGACTGGTATCCAGTTGTAGAGAAGATAGGAAATGGTAGCAGGCTTCTCATTATAGATGATGGTAGTAGAGATTCTACTTACTCAATCATGAAAGGACAGGTAAAAAACCGGGAGGCCTTTCTGCCTATTACTAAGTCAAATAGTGGACATGGTGCGACTATTTTATATGGATATAAGTATGCCATAGATAAGGGTGCTGACTATGTATTTCAGACAGATTCTGATGGACAAACTATTCCAGAGGAATTCTGGTCATTTTGGAAGAAAAGACAAGATTGGGACATGGTAATAGGACATAGAAGAGGAAGACAGGATGGCTTGTCAAGGGTCTTTGTAACTAAGACATTAAAACTTGTTTTATGGCTTTGTTTTGGTGTAAAAATAAAGGATGCTAATACCCCCTTTAGACTAATGAAAGCCTCTGTTCTTAAAGAAGAGCTTGG
>JAAYRC010000124.1 GCA_012518975.1 Clostridiales bacterium | reverse complement strand
GTTTACACGTTTTGGGAATCGACTTACAAGTCTTATATATAACTTTATATAACTACTTAATTTAAGAGCAAAAAAAATAAAGCAATCTTGAAACTTCATTATATATTAAATCTCGAAAACAGACTGAAAATCAGAGTGTATTTTCAGTCTGTTTTGTTTTTTAAAAATTATATTGACATTTAGTAATATTTGATGTAACATTGTATTAACCAAGTAATACAGTGATACACTGATACAAGGATGAGCTTAGTGAAAGGAGTCGTAAAATGCAATGGGATATAAACACAGATAAGCCTGTCTACTTACAACTAGTAGAACATATCCAAGCAGGTATAATATCTGGAGTATTTATGCCAGGTGACAAACTTCCTTCTGTTAGAGACTTAGCAGCCGAGACTATGGTTAGCCCAAATACAATGCAAAGAGCAATGGCAGAGCTAGAACGTGAAGGACTTGTCTATACCAATCGAACTGCAGGCAGATATATTACATCTGATGAAAGCCTAATTAAAGAATTAAAGAAGCAACACATAACACAGATGATAAAGGAGTTTTTAGACAAGATGGAACAATTAGGCTTAGAGCTTGACGAGGTAATATCATATATCAATGAAATATCAGAAAACAATAAAAAATAGCGTTATACGCAGATAGGAGTCAGATATGAGTGTTATATTAGAATGTCGATCACTTACTAAGAAGTTTAATACAACTATTGCCCTTTCTGAAGTTAATCTTACCTTAGAAAGAGGTAGAATAATTGGACTTCTAGGTCCAAATGGCAGTGGAAAAACCACTTTGATTAAGATTATCAATGGATTACTAGTTCCCGACTCAGGAAGTGTCCATATAGCAGGTATGGAGCCTGGAGTAGAAAGTAAGAAGATAGTATCCTATCTTCCAGAAAAAACATATCTACCAGATTGGATGAAGGTATCAGATACCATTAATTTTTTTAAAGACTTTTATGAGGATTTTGATGATAAAAAAGCTTATGATATGTTAGGTCGTCTTAATCTGGATCCCACAAAGTCACTAAAATCCCTTTCCAAAGGTACTAAAGAAAAGGTACAGCTTGTGCTTGTTATGAGTCGTAGAGCCGATCTATACTGCTTAGATGAGCCGATTGGTGGAGTAGACCCTGCAGCTAGAGACTATATTTTAAATACTATTATTAGCAATTATGAGGAAAATGCTAGTGTCATTATTTCTACCCATCTGATAGCAGATATTGAAAATGTATTAGATGATGTAATTTTTATTAAAGATGGTCATCTACACCTGCATGAACCAGTAGATGAGATTCGAAAAAAAGAAGGAAAATCTATAGATCAATTATTTAGGGAGGTGTTCAAATGCTAAAAAAATTAATAAAACACGAACTATATGCCACAGCACGATTTCTCATACCCTTATACTTAATTATGGTGGTCCTTTCTTTGGCCAATCGTCTACTAACTAACTTTGATATTTTTAGAGGTCCATTAAATACTATCAGAATACTTATGTTGGTTGCATATGTAATATCCATAGTTGCATCCCTAGCGGTTACATTTATATTAATAATACTAAGATTTTACAAGAACCTAATGTCCGAAGAAGGCTATCTAATGTTCACCCTACCCGTCAAGACATCACAGCTTATTAATTCCAAGCTAATCGTATCAATTTTTTGGTGCCTTACCAGCATTTTAGTTGTGATTTCCTCCTTACTTATCTTATTTGCTACAAATCAGAACATGAATATCTTTTGGCAAGCCATTGATCAAACATTAGCTTCCCTTAAGGATGAATTTGGCGACCAATATATACTATTCATATTTGAACTACTACTAATGATTATTGCTAATCTTTTTTTATACATTCTCTTAATATACGGTTCAATTGCCATAGGACACTCTTTTACTAAAAATAAGATTATAAGTTCCTTCGCCTCCTATGCAGTAATAAATACTGCCATGCAGATTATTATGTTGATTATCATTTTATTTTTGGCCTACATTACAGGTATAGATTTAGAGGACTCGAGCATTGTACCAAAACTATTATTCCCTACCTATATGATTATGTCTTTCGTATTTAACATAGTATTATATATTACAACCAACCATATATTCAAAAGGAAGCTTAACTTGGAGTAAGGCCTATCTTCCAATTTTTTATGAAATAGGACGAACTTTTCTAAACACAAATAATAACCCCTAATTTATCACATTGGATAATTAGGGGTTATAATATTAACGTAATCTTCTTACTTCAAAACGACTTAGTTGCTTCAAACAATAGATAAGCCCTTGCAACCTATCTTCCACGGGTCCATCATCTATTGTACAATCCAAGGAAGCTGCCATATTGTCGATAAGCCTATCATCAAACTCATTAATATGAGCGGTTATTATCTCAAGCTTATTACTATATGAATCCTCATCCAAAAAGTCTAAGAGGACTTGATTAACACTTTCCTTAGATGCATCTTGTTTATCATTAGAATGTGTTTGCTTGGGTATAATTATATCTGTTTTGCTTTTTTTAACTACATATTCTGTAGAAATATTCTCTTGTATTTCTTCCATAAATTTTGATAAGGGTAATACATAGGTTTTGAATTCTCCAAACAAGGCCTGATATATTACCATACTCTCACAGGTCTCTTTATGTATACCTAATGTAACAATCTGATAAGGCTTGTCCTTTGTAAGATAAAATATTTCTCCAGGTCTTGGAGTACTATCACTTTTATCCATTTTGCCCTCCCAAGTTCCATACTTGAATTTAATACATCATTCTATATACATATTATACTAAATACTGTTGTTTTACAATAAATTTAAGGAATTATCTTGTAAGTAAAATACCGTACGCGTAAGTGCGAATCCTAGGCAGAGCATTTTTTATTTAATAGGACGAACTTTTTTATTACATAAAAAGTGGTTCGTAATATACGAACCACTTAGAATTATACTTACTTATTATTCTACAGATATAAGATAATAATAAATTGGCTGACCTCCAAAATGAATCTCTATATCTAAGTCAGGATATAAGTTCATAAGCTCTTCACCAACTTCATTAGCCTCTTCATCTGTCACAACAGCTCCATAATAGAGACTTATCAACTCTGATTCATCGTCTACTATGCTTTGTACTAGCTCTATGGTGGTGTCCTTCACATCTTCTCCAACACAGTGAATAGTCTTATCTCCAAGTCCCATTATATTGCCCTGCTTAATCTCCTTGCCATCAATGACGGTATCTCTAATAGCATAGGTTATCTGTCCGGATTTGACCTTCATCATCTCGCTAGTCATTCTCTCAGCATTTGCTTCTGGAGATTTATCATATACATAATTAATTACAGCAGTAATTCCCTGTGGGACATTCTTTGATGGAATCACAACTATATTTTTATCCTCAGTTAACTGCTTAGCCTGTTCTGCTGTAAGGATTATATTACTATTGTTAGGCAAGATAAATATGGTATCTGCATTCACTTCACTAATAGCATTAAGCATATCCTCTGTGCTAGGGTTCATAGTCTGACCACCCTCAATAATACAATCTACACCTAAGCCAGTGAAAATCTCACCCAAGCCTTCACCCATAGAAACAGCAATAAATCCAGCTTTTTTCCTTGGTTTTTCCATGGCAGACTTATTCTCAGAAGCTTCTGCTTCTTTTGCAGCCTTTTGGGCATCTTTAATCAACATTTCATTATGCTCTTCACGCATATTGTCTATCTTCATATTCGTTAATGAACCATACGTCAAACCCTTTTGTATTGCTAGACCTGGGTCGTTCGTATGTACATGTACCTTAACAATGTCATCATCCGATACGACAACTATGGAATCTCCAATTGATTGAAGATATTTCTTAAACTCTATCTCTATACCAAGATTATATTCCTTTTCAACCATTATGATAAATTCAGTACAATAACCAAACTTAATATCTTCTAAGGCAAACCTCTCTACGTTAATGCCTGTAGTCGTGGTTCCTTCTGATGTATCTATCATAGGGGTGATTTCTTTACCTAGAAGAGCATCATATGCTCCCTTTACTATTTCTAACAGCCCCTGTCCACCAGAATCCACAACACCGGCTTCCTTTAAGACAGGAAGAAGTTCTGGCGTCTGGTCTAGGACTTCCTCCATATGGGCTATTACTTCTTCACCAAAATAAACCAAGTCGTCAGTTTCAAGTGCAAGCTGAGCCGCCTTTTCAGCCGCTCCTCTAGCTACAGTCAAAATTGTACCTTCCTTTGGTTTCATAACTGCCCTATATGCGGTTTCTGAAGCCTTGATTAAGCCATTAGTTATAACCGTAACATTTAGCTCATTATGATCCTTGATTTCTTTAGTGAATCCTCGAAACAACTGCGACAGGATGACTCCAGAATTTCCCCTGGCTCCACGCAGAGAACCACTGGATATTGCCTTGGACAAAGTCTCAATGGAAGGATTGCTTAGGCTGTTTACTTCCTTTACTGCAGACATTATAGTCAAGGTCATATTGGTACCTGTATCACCATCAGGTACAGGGAATACATTAAGCTCATTAATATACTCCTTTTTAGCTTCTATACTCGCGGCTCCTGCAAGAAACATTTTTTTGAATGTTTTTGCGTCTATTGTTTTAACAATCACTGATATTTCCTCCTTAATTACAGAATTCTCAGCATCAGTCTATTACTCTGACACCTTCCACGAATATATTGATCTTCTTGACCTCAATTCCAGAGAATTCCTCTACGTTATATTTTACATTGCTAATTAAGTTATCAGCAACTGCAGAAATACTAACTCCATAGGAGACTATAATATGCAGGTCAATCGTGATTTTATTATCTTCAATGGTTACATTAACTCCATGGCTTAAATTATCCCTCTTTAATAGTTTAACAATGCCATCCTTCATATTAACAGAAGCCATACCTACAACACCAAAGCATTCTACAGCAGAAGCTCCAGCATATTGTGCTAACACTTCATTATCTATCATTATATCGCCGATGTCTGTATTCATATGTCCTTTCATAATTAACCTCCATTTCTGCGCTGCATAATACCATATATAAATTTGTTTTATATCAAGCTTGTG
>JAAYRC010000123.1 GCA_012518975.1 Clostridiales bacterium | reverse complement strand
TACAATTTTCTTTGGAACAAGCTCTATCCTCCATACACCTGCGTTTATATAATTAGCTGTTGGAATAAAATCTATATATATTTCCTGCTGCCCATTATATGGTGTGGGCTCACCATAGTATAATAAGATTCTGGTTTGAGCTATCTGAAATTGCTGGGTACCTAGGATAGACGGAATAGGGCCAACTCTCATCCCATTAGGTGCTATAATTGTAATGTCAAAATGGTCAAAATAGTTTTTCCATATCTGAAGGTTCAGTGAGAACTCAAATTCACTAACAGTAAACTCAACAATTTCTACTACTCCCATCTGAAGTATTCCTGCTGCATGATTTCCCTGTGCCCCTTCGTTCCCAGTTCCAATAACAATATTGATTCTTCCCATATTAGAGATATCATTTATAAAGCTTTCTAAAAGTGACCTTCCTGTATGGGATCCGTAGTTATTACCAAAGCTAATGTTTACTGCCAAGGGTCTTGCCATGGATATTGCATATCGTACTACGAATTCTAAAGCTTCCATAAGCTGCGTTGTTCTTGGAAATGAGCCACCTATAGACTCTCCTAGCTTTACGATTATTAGATCACTCATGGAGGCTACTCCCCTATACAATCCATTACTGGCTCTTCCGTTGCCAGCTGCTATACCTGCCACATGGGTTCCGTGACCACTCAAGTCTGTACTTGGAACTATATCCAATCTCTGCGGCATGGGAGTTTGTAGCGCCTCATTAATCTGATCTCTAGTGTATAAACTACCTATGCGAAAGCCTTCTGGAGGATTTCCTGGAATTGTCTGATCCCAAAGTACTTCAATCCTAGTGGTCCCGTCCTCATTTCGAAAGTCTGGATGAGAATAATCGATACCAGAATCAATAACTCCTACCAATACCCCCTGTCCAAATAAGCTGAAAGGTGGTAATTGAACTGGATTAATACAGGAAGCCATTCTACCTGTATTAACTTCATAAAATAGCCTCTTTGGCTTTTCAATAAATTCAATCTGCTCATAAGTAGTCAGATTATCTATCAAATTCTCAGGTATGGTTATAATAGCATAGCCATGAGACAACTCCACCACACCTATATTTAAGTCTTCTATTATTTGCTCAAGGCTACCACTATACTTTACGATTAGCTCCCAGGTATTGGTCTCGGGATCATATCCAACATCAAGATCCATTGTACGTTCTCTTTCGCCTTCAGGCAGGTCTAAGGCCAGATTTAACTGATTATCAAGAATACCACTATCCATTCATAATCCTCCTACATATATTCACAGTTGATATAAGGGAGGATAGGTCCTCCCTTATATGCTTTACTTTATTATATGCATGAATATTATGGTGTAGAGTCGATGCTTATAATTAAAAATTTTGAGATTTTTTCTACTTCGACTAATGTACTCTTGTTTTTATGTTTCCTCCTTTATCTTGTTAATTCTGATTATAATACAAGTCTTTTATTCAAATCATTAATTGCTATTGGCAGCTTTTCAATAATATAATCAACATATTTCTTATCAATATTTAAAGCCTTCATTATCTTATCAGTATATATAAATGAACTATTAT
>JAAYRC010000122.1 GCA_012518975.1 Clostridiales bacterium | reverse complement strand
TGTAGGAAGGTAAAGATAGAAGAAAGATATATTTCATTATCACTTATCTTTTATAATCAAATTCTAATATTATCTGTAAAGAATAGCACTAATGGTTTTGTTAGTAATTTGATGACTAGTAAGAGTGATAAAAACAACCATGGAATAGGGCTAAAAAGTGTAGAAAGTATAGCGAAAAAGTACAATAGTAATATCGATTTTTTCATAGAAGATCAATCTTTTAAAATTGAGACAAGCCTTTGGGTGACATAAAGAGACTAATATTACATATTTTTGTCGTATTATTACATAATCATATAAAAAATGTAAAAAGATGCTATAATGAGCTGGAGAATTATAACATCTTTTTTTGTTATACAAAAAAAGGTTTGCCAATGAGTTGGATATATTTGAAAATAGATCGAATTTCTAAGGGATGTCTGAGAGGGGAGAAAACATGAAAAAAATAAAATTATTTTGCTTACCATATGCAGGAGGGTCAGCAATGATATATATGAAATATCGTCCATACCTAGACCCTGGTATTGAATTATATCCGGTTGAGCTTGCAGGTCGAGGGAAGCGTTATAATGAGCCATTTTATTATGATTTTAATCAGGCTGTTAATGATGTGTTTGAGATAATATTAAATAGCATCGAACCATCTGACCAGTATGCAATTTTTGGTCATAGCATGGGATGTTGGATAGCTGAGGAAGTAGTAATGAAACTAATGACTAAAAAAAACATACCATTACCTATACATGTTTTTTTATCTGGTAATAAACCAATTCATAATAGATATTTAGAGCCTGTTTTACACCACTTATCTGATGAGGAATTTCTAGATGAGCTAAAACATATGGGGGGAACGCCACCAGAATTCTTTATGAATAAAGAATTGGTTAATTTGTTCTTACCAATTATTCGAAATGATTTTCGTATAATAGAAGAATTTGAGTATAAGGGACTAGAACAGCCATTTCAATCAAATTTATCTGTTTTAAGCGGAAGGTCTGATAAGTATACGATAAATGAACTAATTGAATGGGAAAACTACTGTACTATGGAGTTTGAAATAGTTGAATTTGAAGGGGATCATTTTTTTGTACTTAGTCATATAAAAGAAGTGGCTGAATTAATTAATGACAGAATAGGAAAACATCAGCTTGTTAGAATTTAGAAATGCAATAATGAAAATATATTAATACTATTTGAGGGGGAATAAGATGATTGCTAATAAAAGAGATGTATCTACGCTTGTAGACTTGATTCAAACCTATGAAGGAGTAAAGGAAAAGGGTACTACTTTTATTTTTGAAGAAGATATAGAGGAATTCCTTAGCTATGGAGAGTTATATGAGCAAGCTAGAAAGCTACTTTATCATCTTCAAAAAAAAGGTCTAAAGGCCAAAGATGAAGCGGTTTTTCAAATAATGAATATTAAAAGTTTTATTGTAAGCTTTTGGGCTTGTGTTTTAGGTGGAATAGTTCCTGTACCAGTAAGTATTGAAAACAATGAAGAACATAAAATAAAGTTACAAAAAATAATGGACCTACTTAGTAATCCTTATATCATTGCAGATGAAACGGGTTCTAAAGTAATTGAAGACCATATAATTAAATATCCTGAAGAACTTCAATTATCTAGCCTAGTGGATAAAATTATCCGTGTAGATGAACTTCAAGATCTGTATGAAGATAATGGAAGGATTTTCGAATCTTCATCTGAGGATATAGCTATGATTCAGTTTTCTTCTGGTTCAACTGGTAACCCAAAGGGAGTTCTTCTTAGTCATAAAAACATTTTAGCAAATTCTCAGGCACTTGCATCAAGACTTAATTGGACCAATAAGGATAAGCTGCTAAATTGGATAACATTAACTCATAATATGGGGATGATTGCATGCTATTTGACTTCAGTATTGGTTGGCATGAATCAATATCATATGCCTACCAGCCTTTTTATTGCTAATCCTGTATTATGGTTTCAAAAAATAAATACTTATAGAATTGATGCTGTCATGTCTCCTAATTTTGGAATTAAGCATTTTCTTATGAATTTTCAAGATAAGATGGCAAATGACTG
>JAAYRC010000121.1 GCA_012518975.1 Clostridiales bacterium | reverse complement strand
TCATCAATCATTTGGTTGATTTTTTTCAAAGCTTCCTGAATGCCCCCAACCTCATTAATTATCTTTAACTTTACAGTTTCATCTCCTACTAGTATTGAGCCTACATCCTTGGCAAGTTGATTAGTGTCCAACATAAGATTCTTAAAATCAGAATAGGTAATTCCAGAATGATTGACTACAAACTTGATAATCCTATCCTGGATTTTTTCAAAATACTCAAAGGTTTGTGTTACTCCTATTACTGTTCCATTCATCCGTACAGGATGGATTATCATAGTAGCTGTCGGCACAATAAAGCTGTAATCTGCTGATACAGCCAGAGGAACACCAATAGAATGACTGCCACCTAAAACTAAGGATACGGTTGGTTTACTAAGAGATGCAATCATTTCAGCTATAGCAAGACCTGCTTCTACATCACCACCAACAGTATTAATAAGGATAAGTAATCCATCTATCTCAGAACTATCCTCTATAGCAGCAAGCTGAGGGAGGACATGCTCATACTTTGTTGTTTTATTATGCTGGGGAAGACACTCATGGCCTTCTATTTCACCAATAACTGATAAGAGATGTATCTTATGTTCTTTTTTGTTATTATCAAGTATTGTTTGTCCATATTCTGTAATCTTCTTATCCTTTAAGTCCTCATTTTCCATCTTAACTTTTTCATTTTCCTGGTCTTCCTTATTAGGCCTTTTTACTTGACTATCATCATTATTATTAGAATTATTATCTTGATCTACATTATTGCTTGCTTCTACATTATCCCTCTTTACTATTTGCATGATAACTCCTTTATTATGAATTTTTGCAGACCTTACATACTATTATGTGAAAAATACAGTCTTTTATACTTATAAAGCTTCATGCAAATATAGACATGATTTTCATCATGACTTATAAGTCCAATAGGATTTTAAATCCTTCTTTTCTAAATCAAGTACAAAATTTCTTTTTATTAGGAGAAAATATTCCAGCTCCTTTAAAATCATATATAAAATTGCACGATATTCAAATTCTTCTCTTAATACAGGTAATTTATCATGCTTATACATTAGTTTTAACTTATCCAAATCCTCTAGTAATTCTATGGCATTATTCAATTCATGAAAGTTTTTTGATGTTTTTTCTAAAAAATTAGCCAAAGGTAAGGACTGCTTAAGTAAAACTGGAATATCCATAATATTGCGACTTATATCCTTTAATACGTCTATCTGATGTTTTCTCATCTCAAGATAAGAGATAAGATACTTAGTATCAGATAGGAGTGTGTTTCCGGCATTTTCATATGCCTTTAGTAAAAGGTCTTCAAGCATAAGATCAAGATGAGTAAAATCAATAATTAATTGGTCCCCATCTTTTTCATAGGTTTTCACTGATTCAGTATTATCAAAAAACCCATTTCTATCATAATATTTACTGGCATCTTCCTGTATGAGACAGACTCTTTTATCCTTTAGGGCAAGGGACATGGTTTTAAGAATACCCCTAATCTCATTTTCTAGCATCCTCTGTTTCATTATTATTGATTTTCTATTATTAGGCATAATCAAATTGATTACAATGCCTATTCCCATGCCTATAGCCAGTATCATTACTTCATTAAAGAACAAGGGTAAATCAAACCGCTTTTCAATTAGAAAATGAGTCATAAGGACTGCATTCATGGATATTCCATCCTTCAAATCCAAAAGATAGCTTAAGGCTACGAATAGCAATACAAAACCGCCAAATACCCATGGATTATAGCCAAGATATCTAAACATTATAAAGGATATAATTGATGCCATAAGAAAGGAAATCACTCTTTTTATAGCAACCTGTATGGTTTCCTTCTTAGTATTTTGTATAGTAAGTAAGGTAATAATTCCTGCAGATGGACTATAATCAAGTCCCAAAGCCTCTGCTAATATAATTGAAATAGCAGACCCTATCCCAACCTTCATGATAAATAAGGGATTAACCTTGTTTAGATTTATTTTTTTTAGCTTGTTATTGACTATCCTTCACACCTCCTTAGATCCTTTCATGACTAAAGTCACGAGTGATTTTCTTATGTTAATAAACATCTTATTGATAGGATTAAAAAAGCTGTTGATTTATAATAATATAAATAGCAACAGCCTTATCAATGTCCTATATCCTATTTAATGCCTGTTCAATGTCAGCTATTATATCATCAACATTCTCAATACCTATGGACATACGAACCATATCTGGAGTAATACCACAATCAATAAGCTGCTTGTCTGATAATTGTCTATGGGTGGTACTGGCAGGATGAAGTACTCCTGTCCTAGCATCTGCAACATGAACTACAATTGAAGCAAGTTTTAGACTATCCATAAATTTCATAGCGGCTTGTCTGCCTCCCTTTACTCCAAAGGATATCACACCGCATGTTCCATTTGGTAGATATTTTTTGGCTAGATCATAGTACTTATTACCTTCTAATTCAGGAAAGTTCACCCAGGCCACATTATTATTCTTCTCAAGATATTTAGCAACCTTTAGGGCATTACTGCAATGACGTTCCATGCGAAGATGTAAGGTTTCAAGACCAATATTAAGTAAGAATGCATTGTTAGGTGATGGTGCCATACCCATATCTCTCATTAATTGTACTCTTGCCTTTGTAATAAAAGCAGCTTTACCACAATCTCTTGTATATACCATACCATGATAAGATTCATCTGGTGTAGAAAGGCCAGGGAATTTTCCATTATCCCAATTAAAATTGCCACTATCTACTATAACACCACCTAGAGCTACAGCATGTCCATCCATATATTTTGAAGTGGAATGAATTACTATATCTGCACCAAAGTCTATTGGTCTGCAATTAATTGGTGTTGCAAAAGTGTTATCAACAAATAAAGGTAAGCCATTTGAATGAGCAAATTTTGCCAGCTTCTCAATATCGGTTATCACTAAAGAAGGATTGGCGATAGTCTCTGCAAATACAAGCTTGGTGTTATCCTTAACTTCCTTTTGAAGTTCATCAATAGGGGCATCTGGATCAACGAATGTACACTCTATTCCCATCCTAGCTAAGGTTACTGCAAACAAATTGACTGTACCACCATAAATGGTACTGGTAGATATCATATGATCCCCAGAGCTACATAGGTTGAGTATAGCAACCATGCTGGCCGCCTGACCTGAAGATGTACACATAGCTCCAATGCCACCCTCTAAATCTGCTATCTTTCTTTCTACACAATCCACTGTAGGATTGGCAAGTCTAGTATAGAAGAATCCCTCTTCCTTCAAATCAAATAGTTTTCCCACATGCTCACTAGAATCATATTGAAAAGTAGTACTTTGATATATGGGAAGGACTCTTGCATCTCCATTCATTGGTTGATAGCCCGATTGTATACATTTTGTATCGATATGATAATTGTCCATTATAAATAATCCACCTTTCAATTTTATGTCTTTTGTATTGTTTTTTATCATAGCCCTTTTTCTGCTAACTTGTCAATATAAATTGATAAAAAACCGTCAATCCATTTAAGGTTGACGGTTGTATGATATGTTTTAACAAGTAATAACTTACTAAGCTTTCTGTAGACCTTTTTGAATTTTATAAGATGATTTTTTGTTAGTGATTGAGCCGCTTCCCCTTTTACCAGTCTTCTTAATTACTTTTCCATTTGAGTTGGGTTCAATAGTAGCTACGTAATCATTGTCCTCATCTAGGCTACATTTCTTTATACTAAGATCTTTATTAAGTTTAAAACAACTTCCCCCTTCATCAATTAGCCTTACACGATCACTTTCAATTCCTTTATCATGTTTTTTATAAACAAGACCGTTTTTTTTGCATGCCTCTTTAAATGCTCTTTCACTACTTTTCCTTTTTTTATCTAACATAATATTCATCTCCGATCTATGGAAACCTTTTCTTTGCTTATTATGACACTCTGGTCAAATACGCAAATTTGGCTTTCTATATATGATATGTTAAAGGTATCAAAAAATTCACCACATTCTGTAGGCATATAGGGTTGATTTGGTAGATAAAAAGTTCCAATAATTAACTTATACTTATATTTAATATTTATATAATCACAATATGTACATCGTAAGGTTTTTGTGTCAATAACTTCGTTGTCTATAGAGCTAAGTTCTCCTCGGAATAAAAAAGGTAGGAACTCATTTCTATATATATCGACAAATTTAGTATAATCCTTTAATCGCCTTAAATCAAGTACATATTTGTTTTTTGTTTGAATATTACATTTTATTATTGCCGCATTATTAATATTGGAACCGAATTTTCGCGTAGGATTTGTAGTCCACCACTGTGCTAAGGAATAGTCCATATAAAAATATACACCATTCCCAAGCCAATGCTGTTTATTAGGTTTACATATAAATCCTGATTTTAATATACTAGCTACATATCTATTATCAGTTCCATGAAATGCTTCTAAACATATATTAGTATCCATATTCAGCCTCTTATTTTATATTCACTGCATATCATATATTA
>JAAYRC010000120.1 GCA_012518975.1 Clostridiales bacterium | reverse complement strand
TGGTGGTACTCTTACTTATAGTCTTGAAGAAGGCATAAGTATTATAGAAGATACTCAGATAGTATATACAAAATTTTTTCCACATTGGGATTGGGTTATCGGGGCTGTAATATATGATAATGAACTTGCAAGGGGCTCTGACATTATCTTATTTAACAATATGATTGCTACTATTGCAGTACTTATACTAGCTATTGCTATAACTATTTTATTGACTAATAGAACATTTAAACCAATTAAGAGTATTACAAAAGCTTTATCAGGAATATCTGAAGGAGATCTAACAGTAGACCATGTACATATAGATACTAATGATGAGATGAAGTTATTAGGAAATTCTACTAATAAGCTAATTGCTAGCCTGAATAAAATTCTTAAAACTATGAAATCTTCTAGTGATAGTCTTAGCAAATATTCGGGTGATATAAAGGAGTCCTCAACAATGGTATCTGAAGCTACTACAGAAGTTGCTGAAGCTATATCTCAGATTGCTGTACAATCAGATGAACAGTATAGAGATATTGTTGAAAGTGTTGAAAGTGTAACTCTTTTTGGTGATAGTATCAAAGAGACTGCAGAGGCTAGTAGCAAGATAGGGTCTGTTGTAGAAAAGAATGTAGAATTAAAGGAGCTTGGTCTTGTGTCTGTGCAAGAACTAAAGGATGCCTCCAAAGAAAACAATGAAAACACTGCTATTATTGAAGAATTAGTACATGAAATGAATAAGTCTTCTATTGACATTGGAGAAATCACTGTTTTGATATCTAATGTAGCAAAGCAGACTAACCTATTAGCCTTGAATGCTAGTATAGAAGCTTCTAGGGCTGGAGAGCATGGTACTGGCTTTGCAGTGGTTGCTGAGGAGATTCGTAAGCTTGCCAATGAAACTGCAACAGCTGTTAATGATATTAATAGTAAGATAGAACAGATGCAAAGTCAGACAAAGGAAGTAGTTAATTCTATATCTAAGAATCGTCAAGGTGTTGATAGGATTAATGAATCAGTTAGTAAGACTGAGCAGATTATAGGAATGATTTCAGATAGTTTGCAGGATTTGATAGAGGATATAAGGCTTATTGTTGATCATAATCAAGTACTTAATAATAAGAAGGATGAGATACTTGATATGCTTGGTAATGTATCCGATTCTGCCCAGGCCAATTCTGCTGCAGTTGAGGAGATTTCTGCCACAGCTCAGGAACAGTCAGTAACCTTAGTTATTGTTAATGACAGTATCGTACAGCTTAACAATATGGTAATAGAATTAAACAAGATAATAAATGAATTTAAAGTAAATAATTAATATATAAAGCTGAAAGCCAATTACAAATGTAATAACTTTCAGCTTTTTTATTGTTTTTCTTGCAAAGGACACGTTACTGTGGTAATATGTTAAAGTGTTAATTGACAAAATATTATGGGAGGATACTTATGAGAAAAATATTAATTGCTTTATTGATGCTTATGATGACTATTAGCCTTGTGGCTTGTGGTACAAAGGAAAATGATGGGGAAGTAGCTAAGCAGGATCCTTATAAGGGTTCAGATACCAATATCGGTGGTGGTGGCGATGTTGAAGATAAGTCATTGGACTATGTTATGAACAATGGAAAGTTGATTCTTGGATTAGATGATTCCTTTCCTCCAATGGGCTTTCGTGATGATGCTAATAATATTGTAGGTTTTGATATTGATTTGGCAAAGGCTGTATGTGAGAAACTTGGGGTGGAACTAGTACTTCAACCAATTGAATGGACCGCTAAGGAATTGGAATTAGAAACAAAGAATATTGATTGTATATGGAATGGTTTTTCTGTTACAGATGAAAGACTTGCCCAATTAACAATGTCAATCCCTTATATGGAGAATAGTATCTCTATAGTAGTTATGAATGGAAGTGGAATCAATTCTAAAGAGGATATGGCAGGCAAGAGAATGGCTTTACAGGGTGGATCATCTGCTGAGGAATCCTTAAATATGGACGTGAATAAGGAATTCAAGGATTCTTTAGGTGAGATTAATGGTAGCTTTAAGGACTATGTAACAGCTCTTATGGATCTTGAGACAAAGAATTCAGATGGAGTACTTATGGATTCAGTTGTAGCTAATTATATGATTAATTCTGCAGGTAAGGATTTTGTAGTTCTTGATGATAACCTTGTAGCTGAAGAATATGCTATAGGATTTCGCAAGGGTGAAGAGGCTCTAGCAAATGCTGTTAACCAGGCCTTAAGAGAACTGAAAGCAGATGGAACTGTAGGTGAAATATCAGAGAAATGGTTTGGTTCCGATATTACTATAATAAAATAATAATTATTTAGAATAATATAAACAATAAGAAGGTTTCACTATTAGCGATTATAGTGAAACCTTCTTA
>JAAYRC010000119.1 GCA_012518975.1 Clostridiales bacterium | reverse complement strand
TTGATAGCCCTTTAAGGATTTGAGAGTTTCTCTGTTCATCCCACTAAAGAGCTTGCTAAATTTCATAAAGTTTTCTTCCCGCCATATGTCATTCTCACTTCTTTTTAATCTTGGGGCATATACCCTTACATAGTAGGACACATATTTTTTATCCAACCTATATATCAAATCTGAATCCTTAGCTAGTCTTTTGGCTGTTTCATAATATACATCTATATATTCATCAAAGCGGTTAGGATCCCTTATTTGTGAAAGAGATGGAAAATTAATAGGATCGTTATGCTTCCTCTTTACGTAGACAGCGTCAAAACACTTTTTATATCTATTAGTCTTTGATAATGATTCCAACAAAAAAGGTATATCTGAAAAATAAATCAAGTCTTCTGGAAAACGAATCTTATCCTCTTCTATTAAGCTACGTCTAAATAAGATATTAAGAACAGATATATTTCTTATACCCTTTCTTTTACTCACCAGAATTCTATATGCCCTTCTTGTTCTGGCCTCTCTTCTAAGCAAAAGCTCCTCTTCACTCAAGTCTTCATCCCTAATATAGGTATCATCATCCGCTAGATAGCTTTTCATATCCTTTCTATCCTGCTTTGTGTCTTTATATAAATCTGGGTTATCCTTATCATAAGAAGCCTCATCCTCTGAGCTGTCTAGCTGATCATCTGAAGACCCGTCTCGTTCATTGTCCATCCTAAGCTCAGGAGCCTCAAGGTCATTTTCATCTTTCTCCTCTTCTTGTTCCTTCTCTAAAGCTTCCAGCTCTTCTTGTAGCCTAAGAAGATACACACTTCTTTGAAACCATGTGGGCTTCTTCTTTCCATAAACAATATCATCATCTCTTTCGAGTGCACCCTCTACTAACAATTTAATAGCATCTTCATATAAGTAATCATCACTATCAAGAAAATATATATATTCTCCAGTTGCAAGATCTAAGCCAAGATTCCTTGCAGCTGCAACGCCTGTTTTTTTCTCCAAATGGTATAGTTTAACAGAAAGCCTATCTTTGTATTCTTCAATACATGCCAACTCCATAGGATCTGCATGATCATCAATAATAATAATCTCCATATCCTGGTAGGTCTGAACCATTAAACTATCTAGGCAATCCCTAAGATAAGCCTCTCCCTTATGAAATGGAATAATAATACTAACCTTCATAATCTAGCCTCCAATTGTTATGGCATAATCTGTTTTCTTCAATATGGATCTTTATGTAATAGGACCAAGTTTCCTATTACATAAAGAAGATTATAGCATTAAGTCTTATATTGCGTCAAGATTCCCAAAGCCCACAATACTTGTGTAAGCTTTTATATTGATGTCCTTTGACCTAATATAAAATCTTCTTTTCTTTATTTTTCCCTTGATTAATATATAATAATCAAAAAAGGAAGCAGTAATTCCATACGAAAGTGAATACTGCTTCCTTTTTATATATAATTTAATTAATTTTCTTAATACCCAAACGATTCATGGCACTAAATATGGCTCGCATGGATGCTCTGGTAATATTGGAGCTTACTCCAACACCGAAGGTCGCCTTATTTGTATCCATATCCATCATATGGATGTAAGCTGCTGCTTTTGCAGATGCGCCACCACCTAAGGCATGCTCATTATAGTCTAGTACCTTAATATTGACACCTAGCTCTAAATGTAAGCCCTTAATCACAGCATCAATTGGACCATTTCCAATAGCATCAAAGGATTTTTCCACTCCATGATCTGTATAGTAAATCGTAGCATGAGTGCATCCATCCTCTTGTTCCGTAATGTCCTCAAACTTACATCTTCTAAAATGTAGAGGTTCTTTCATATCAATATAGGATTTTTCGAACTCCTCCATAATCTGCTCAGGAGCCACCTCTCCCTGTTTTTCAGAGACTAGCTGAATAACATCAGCAAACTCCTTATGCATAGCCTTGGGTAGCCTATATCCGAAATTGGTTTCCATAATAAATGCAATTCCGCCCTTACCTGACTGGCTATTGATACGAACAATAGGTTCATAGCTTCTACCTATATCTGAAGGGTCAATAGGAAGATAAGGAACAGCCCACTTATCCTTTTTCCTCTCAATCAAGGCCCTCATACCCTTATTAATCGCATCCTGATGAGAACCCGAAAAGGCTGTAAATACCAGCTTTCCTGCATAGGGATGCCTTTCATGAACCTTCATCTTAGTTAAACGTTCATATGTGTCTATAATATCATTTATAGATGATAAGTTAAGCTTAGGATCTATTCCTTGAGAGAACATATTATAGGCAAGGGTCAGGATATCTACATTACCAGTTCTTTCTCCATTGCCAAACAAGGTTCCTTCTACCCTATCTGCCCCTGCTAAAATAGCAAGCTCAGCAGCTGCAATCCCTGTTCCTCGATCATTATGTGGATGTACACTAAGTATTATACTATCTCTATTCTTAAAATTCCTATTCATCCATTCTATCTGGTCTGCATAAACATTGGGAGTATTCATTTCTACAGTAGATGGAAGATTGATAATTATTTTGTTATCTGGAGTAGGTCCCCAGGTATCAATTACAGCGGAACATACCTCAAGTGAATAGTCAACCTCAGCTCCAGTAAAGCTTTCTGGTGAGTATTCCAATATTATTTGTCCAGGGAAATCCTTGGCGTATTCCTTGACAAGCTTAGTTCCATCTATGGCAATCTGCTTGATCTCTTCCTTGTTCATATTAAACACTACATCTCTTTGTAGTACCGAAACAGAATTATATATATGAACTATCGCCCTTGGCAAACCCTCTAAAGCTTCAAAGGTTCTTTTTAATAGATGTTCTCGACATTGAACTAAAACCTGAACTGTAACATCGTCAGGAATCAGCCTCCTATCAATAAGTTGCCTTAGAAAATCATATTCAATTTGTGAAGCTGACGGAAAACCTACCTCAATCTCTTTAAATCCTAAATCAACCAACAATTTAAAAAATTCTATCTTTTCTTCTACTACCATAGGCTCAATCAAGGCCTGATTACCGTCTCTCAAATCCACACTACACCATATAGGTGCCTTTTCTATCTCCTTGTTGGGCCACTGCCTGTCAGTAAGCTCAATCACTGGATTCCTCATATATCTATTATAATTCATAATTAAAATTCCTCCTTATTAATATGTTTTTCACCTAATTGCATTATAAATACTATATTAACTTCGGAGTCGATATATCACGCTATATTTTTTGACTATAAATAATGTACAATTATCTACACGAGTCCCAAAAAAATCAGATCCCTTCTTTTAAAATATTATATTGTGGCCTATACTATGTAATTACTTATAAACTTATATAAAAAATAGGCCACTAAAATATAGTGACCTCAATTATAGCACCTACAAATTCAATTGGCAACTACTTTTTCCAAACTTGTGCAAGACTGTCTAGGGTTGTAAAACAAGATTAATTATGACATCTGGTGTATCAATGTCCATAAATATGTTCTTTGGTAAATCTGCTTGTAAATCCATATTATATGTACCAGGTAAATACCCATATAAATTAATAAATGGTTTTAGGGTATTCCTGTTTATAGCTGTAATGTCACTATTAGGACCCCAAACAATTACCTTAATTGGTCCCTTAGTTACATAAATTGCATCCATTCGTTCAGATTTATTCTTTAGCTCAATATCAACTGGCCAAATAGAAACTTCCTTTGATTCTAGCTTTTCAATTGTAATATTTACAGAAGCGGTTGTATCTGCAGCTACTAGATAAACCCCCTCATCAAGCCACTCTTGTAATTCAAGAAATTCTTCGATGTTTTCACTAGCCCCACCTATATCAGCAGTCACCTCAAGCAAATTAATATTCTTTAGCTTAGACTCTTCAGCTGCAATCTCTATAGTCTTTGGCTGATAATCTATACCGGTCATTATATAACCCTCTGCCGGTTGACCAGTTGTAGTAATTTTAAGAGGTATCTCTTTAATCTGATATAGCTCAATTCCTGCCTCTACATACCTATGACTAAAGTTTAATCTCGTAGCATCAATAACATTGCCTTCCTCATCTAGTGCAAGAGGCTCAGATATCTGCCTCACTGTATTAGAAGCACCTTCTACATTAGCCTTAACTATAACTTGCTTTATTTTTTCAATCCTACTCTTTGGTCCATCTACTCGAATTATATTTGGGCTAGCAAATCTAGGTCCAAGATAATAACCCTCCTCTACCTTACCCACATCTACTACATTAACCTTAAAATCCTTACCAGATAATTCTTCTATACTAATCTTTAAATACTTGACTTCTCCCCTATCGACAATCTCAATATCTTCCTTGTGTTTTTTTGGAACAATCTCTATCTCAACAGAGTTTGCAATGGATAGATTATCAAAATCGGCCACTACATCAAAATCATATTCTTTTAAGTTCTGTATAATAGACCTTCTAGCTGCAACCTTAAAATCCACCACTTCACCCTCGAGAATCTCATAGCTTTGTTTAGAGTTCTTAACCATACTCTCATTCTTAATGGTAACTTGCATATCTGAAAAGGTCTTATATTGAACAGGATCATTAACATTAGTAATGACTAGCCACAATATAGTGGCAAGAAGTAAGGACAGTATCTTTACGCCGATATTCCTAGTCAACTTCTCTTTCATTCTTAAGTCTTCCCTTCCAAAATTTTAGCCGCTTAGTATCTACAGTTTTCTTCTGGGCAGCAATTAGTTTAGCCCTCAGATAATCTCCGTCTACATTACGAATCAACTTACCCTCTTTTGCAATGGATACCTTACCAGTCTCTTCAGATACAATTATAGTAAGACAATCCGATATCTCGCTTACACCAACTCCTGCACGATGCCTTGTTCCTAATTCCTTACTAAGCTGTGTGTTATCTGATAAGGGAAAATAACAGGTTGCTGCTACAATCCTATTTCCCCTAAGTATGACTGCTCCATCATGAAGTGGTGTGTTAATCTCAAATATATTAATCAATAGCTGGCTACTAATTACACTATCTATAGCAATCCCCGTACTCTCAAACTCATTTAAGGGTGTTTCCTCTTCAATAACAATTAAGGCTCCTGTTTTGTTTCGCGCCAGTTCAAAAGTTGCACGAATTATTTCATTTAAGGTATAATCAGAAAAAACCTCATCCTTAGACTCATCAAATATAAGAATAGAACGAACTATGTTCTTTTTACCTAATTGCTCTAAAGCTTTTCTAAGTTCAGGCTGAAATACAATTAGGATAGCAATAATACCTACATCTATAGTATTAGATATAATCCAAATAACAACATTTAGTTGAAAAATAACAGCGACAAGCCAGAAAATCATTATAACAACGAGACCTTTTACCAAGGCCCAGGCTCTTGTGTTCTTTATCCACTTGACAACATGATAAATAAGGAATGCAAGAATTATGATTTCGATTATATCAGTAAAAACAATACCTGGTATAGATAATCGATAATCATTAATAATATTCCTAATTGTCTCCATATGTCTTCTCTCCCGCCATTATTTTATGCTTAAATAAGTCTTGTATACCAATAGATCAATTCTATAGTGTTATTGTGGTAAAAATATGACAATTTTATGATTCCGTATCATCTTCATATTCGTATTCATCTACTCCAGCATCTGTATCTTCCATATCAGGGTCGCTAAATTCCCTTCTACCACCACTTTTTACATTAAAACGCTTGACATTCACCTGAGGCACAGTAACCGTAACCTTAGGGATTGCCTTTACATAATAATAGTAGACATCATCCTCAAATTGAGCATGCTCAACTCCTGAATAATCCAAGGTCAACCTAAAGAAATGAATAATATAAACTAATACAGTAGACACAATAAATCCAAAGATCATGCTTAATATCTGGTCTGATCTGCTCAGCACTAGATAACTTATTAAAAATCCTAATATACCAGTTAAAGCTCCTGCCAAAATAGATATCTCAAAGGCATAATCAATGGATAATTTTCTTACAAAATAAGTAACCATTATAATCATTGCAAATATAACTATGGTCATAATCATCTGACGGTTGCCTTTTAGACTATCAATCACATGAGTATACAGCTGTATTATGTCATCTATAGAAACATTAGACTGCATAGTCACTGCTGTTTTAATAATCTGAAAGAGAAAATAAATAATAACACCACAGCCTGTAGAAACAATGGATATAGGAGTAGAAACCACTCCTAGTAAAATTGGTATAACATATGGTATCTTTAAAATAAACAAAATAGGAACAGCAAGCAAGACATAACCCTGTTTAGGCGTATATCTTGCAAATAAAAGGTATAGGATCATTAGTATGGCAATAACTATTATAGACAAAATTGGGGATATGAAATATACATGAAGTATAGATACTGCTGTAGCCAATAGTACCATAATAGCCGAAGGAGTAAATGCACTTAATAGAGATATACCAAGAACAATTGGCAATCTATTAAGCCTTACATCATAGCCTATTTGCTTATTTATTGTAGAAAATGCTGTTAATGCAAATACAAATTTTATTATCGGCAATAAATACAAATCATACCTCTGATAAAACCTCTTTACTCTTTCTCTGATTTCGAGTAATTGTAACATCTTATAATCCTCCAAACTTAAGACTCATGGGTAGATTCATTATATACTTTTTTTAATCGCTTTAAAAGTTTAAAATACCTAGAAAGCTTTTTCCTAGACCCATCGTATTTCATTGAATATAAAACTAATGCGCCCGCTCCGTATATAGTAATCGTAATCAAATAAAAGGCCAGTATATAGGTTCCAATTAATTTGTAATCAAGAGTTACTGCATTTTTAATTAAATATTCGATTTTGTAAAAAGCAATCAAGGCAATAATTAAGGCATAGCCTATAGACGCAGTAATAATTGACTTTAGAACCTGAAATCTTACATAGTCTGTTTTATAATACTTGCTAAGATGAATGTCTTCCTTACCGTCCTTCTTCTCGTAGACAGCCAGCTTTGTCATCAATCTTATTTTTTTAAAGTTAAGCATAATTGCCTCCATATGACTAATACTAAAAATATAATCTAAAACATGATTGTCACATCCATAGTATATCACAATCATTCTAGAATTTGTAGGTTTTTTTACACTAGCAATACTGTTTTCTCAGCCATAAATTTCACTTTTACTTATTATGCCTATTGTATATATATATGTCAACAGTTTATATAACCTGCCCGACAATACAATAGATGCACCATAATAGTAGCTAGTACCTAAGCAATACTCCCTTACAATTGTTCCAAAACAGTATTTAGCATTTATTGTATATTCTTTGTGTTTACTCATCCTAGTCTTTATGATAATCTATACTCATATAAATATTGTCATTATTAAGGGGGTAGCTATGAAAAAACGTGTTAAAATTATAATAGGTGTATCAATTGCCATACTGCTTTTAATTGGTTTAGCTATATTTATCTTTAAGCGAGATGGTTCTTCTGACCCTACCAGCTCTAAATCCAATGTTCCTGCGGAAGGGACCGAAGTCAATAAGACTATAGGCAATACTGCAGTAAATGAAAACACAGCTAGCAACAACAACACTTCATCAGATGAAGGCATAGCTAGCAATAACACCACTACATCACATGACGATACTGATGCCAAGGATAAGGACAATGTATCTACAGATGCAGCGACCATTAATGCCAGCGTTCTTCTAAAGGAGGTAAACAGCTGGCAAAGTGGCGGAAGCTCATACGTACAGGTTGATGGTTCAATCACAAATAATGATAAAACTATAATTGATAATTGGGAAGTAACTGTTCCCCTAGCAAGTTCGGCGGTTATTAATGACAGCTGGAATATGAATTATGAATTAGATAATGACCTTCTTTCAATCACAAGCGTAGAATATAACAGATCAATTCCTCCTAATTCCTCTATTGCCTTTGGTATGATTATAATGAATCCTGGAGATTTTGATTACTCTAAAGCAAGGCTTACCATCTTAGGAGAGACTGTAATATCTGATATCCATGAAGACTCTGTCACTCCTAGCAAGCCTGATGATACAGATGCAGCTAATGATTCAAAACCTGCTGTTCCACCTACAATTTCAGATACAGCTGTGGTAACCACTGCCCCATCTAAAACAACTACAAAGCCTGTGCCAGATCAAGCAAGTGGTGATTGGTTATATACAGATGGTAATAAGATACTAGATAGGGACAATAAAGAGGTATGGATAACTGGCCTTAACTGGTTTGGCTATAACACAGGAACCAACACATTCGACGGATTATGGTCTTGTGATCTGAATACTTCAATAAGTCGGATTGCTGACAGGGGTTTTAACCTGCTTAGAATTCCTTTTTCTGCTGAGTTAATTCTACAATGGAAAAATGGAGAATACCCAAGAGCAAATTATAATGAGCATGTGAATTCATATTTAAAAGGCATGAATAGCTTGGAAATCTTTGACTATGTTGTTGGTCAATGCCGTGCAAATGGAATTAAGATCATGATAGATATACATAGTGCAGATACAGATGCAGCAGGTCATATGGCTCCACTTTGGTATACCAATAAAATTTCAGAGGCGGATTACCTCTCATCCCTCTCCTGGATGGCCGATAGGTATAAAAATGATGATACCATTATTGCATATGATTTGAAGAACGAACCCCATGGTGCTGCGGGAGAGAGTAACCGTGCTATATGGAATGATTCCAAGGATTCCAACAACTGGAAGTATATTGCTGAAAAAGCTGCCTTAGCTGTGCTTTCAAACAATCCAAATGCCCTTGTTGTAGTAGAAGGTATACAAATTTACCCCAGAAATATTAAGACTAACAAAAATTATAGCTCAATGAATGAAGCAGATTACTATAATACCTGGTGGGGCGGAAACCTCCGAGGTGTTAAGGATTTTCCTGTTGATTTAGGCAAATATCAAAACAAATTAGTATATTCCCCTCATGATTATGGTCCTACAGTGTACGCTCAGCCTTGGTTTGGAAAAAGCTTTACCATGGACAGCCTTTATAAGGATTGTTGGAGAGATAATTGGATGTTCATCCACGAAGATGAGATTGCACCTATTCTCATCGGTGAATGGGGTGGCTTTATGACTTCTCCTAATATAGAATGGATGACCTATCTTCGAGACTTTATCATCAAGCATAAGCTTCACCATACCTTCTGGTGCTTCAATGCCAACTCTGGTGATACTGGTGGCTTAGTACTTGATGATTTTACCACCTGGGATGAAGATAAATACGCATTTGTAAAAAAAGCTTTATGGCAAAAGAATGGTAAATTCGTAGGTCTTGACCATGAAATTCCTCTCGGAACTAATGGAATATCTTTAAATGATTATTAGAGTTGATCATCATTCTGTCTTTTTCAATAATTGAATTGGGCCTTGATGCTCCTGATGCATTTACTAATAATCCATTGTAAATGAGAGCACTTGAAAAACACTTGATACAGTTTAAAAACTATTCAAGCTTTGGTTACACAGTAACAAAAGGAAAAGAAGTTCTTTAAAAAGGCTTGGACAATAAGGGTTTTTTAATTAGTTTTGTAGAGATTTAAATAAAGAAAATATATTGAAGTGGCTTGGAGAAATTAAGCATATATATTATCATCAGGAGACCTACTCTAAAGTGATTGAAAAAATTGCATTGAAAAAACAAGTACCCTTGGATGATTTAAGAGGAGAGTTCTTAATGTCAGGGAATGTGAAAGATTTACTCTGTGAGGATGAACTCATCCCAATACATTAGGTCAAAAAGTTATTACATCCTGCCTTCATAAATTTGCAAATAGTTTTATATATGCATAAATACACCATACATGGAAAGAGACTTGGTTTTAGTTGTGAGGTCTGTTGTATTACCCTTTATGAGGAAATGTTAAATATCTTGAATAACCCAAAAAGAGGATATATTCTGATTTCTATGAAAATATCCTCTAAGTAATGCTTTCATTATTAATTTTTTCTTTAACCGATATATAAATCCTTACACACTCTACTACTACTGCTGCTGTAGAACAGCATTGTATATAATACCATAAAACATAACATATCAATATATGACCATAGTATATAGTAATTATATTCTGCAACAAGCTTGCATTTTTACAAAAACTATTTGTACCTTTTTAACCACTCCATTATCCTGTTTACTACCTCATCATACCTCTGCCCAATTAGTAGCCCTGTGTGGGTTGTATTCTAAAACCGGTATACTCAGCCTTAAGGTGTTGCGCTTCCGCCTTACCTCGTCTTTTATAATGGCTTCTTAAGTTCATTACAAAACAAGGATAACCTTGGCTAACAAAATTCATTAATCGGCCGTTGGATAATAAAAGGTAATAGCCTTAATTACATTATCTTTAATAAATAATGCCAAATAAACTGGTAATTTATCATGAGTCACTGCCAAATTAACCGGTGAATTACCCCGATGCGGATCATTAATATTTGCAATCATTACATAATCGAATTGATTAGTCCAATAATAATCTTCTCCATTGTAATCCCAATCACTGTCAGTTCCTATATAACTACTGGGATAAGCAGTTCCATTCCATCCCTGATGACCTGTAATCTCTTTATATACATAATTATTATCAAAATCTATTACAGCCATATTTGGATAAGATTTTAGTATCTCATCCTCCGTCATGCCTACAGTAATTCCATTGGCTAATGAATATTCATCACTTATAATGGCATACCCATATAATATCATAACATCCATTTCTTCAAATTCATAATTTCCATAAAAATATTCTATACCTTCTATTTGTACTTCATTCCATGTTCCTTTACCCAAACCCGGAAATTCTCCCTTTATCTCATGAATCGTTCCTATTTCGTAAGCATCTTCAATATCATACATTACCACTTCAGGTATGACTGCCATTTCCTCAGACTCAAAAATATGTATATAATCCAGTTCTTCATTAATATCTTTACCTTCCTCAACACTTGGCATATAGTAATCCATTTCAAAATCGTTAGGGTCTACAGTAATATCCGAACCAAATCCCACATGAGAAATTCCTACTAATACAATTATAACTGCTAAGGTTGAATACTTTCTTGTCATAACAATTCCAGTAATTATCAAAACACAAATTTCAAAAATCGTTAATACTGTCTCACTCATATTATACTCCTTATTTCTTGGTGGATTAATTACATCATTAAATAATCTCAAACTCAGATCACCTACAAATATATAATACATCAAAAAGACATATAATTCCAGTATCTCTACAAGAATAATATGTCCTTTATCAAATTCTATATTATATTTACTTCACTAAGGTTTTTATTTCAGCCTTATTGTCTTTATTTCTTCTTTATTCATAGCAGTTGGACTGCAAGACCACACGTACCAGATGGGTGATGCACTTTTTCAGCTGCTCTCTACTTAAGCTGCCGTCTGCCAGTGCTGCGCGGATGCTGTCAAAATCCATTTCCAGGCCGGGCATGACAATATCATTTCCAGCGATCATGCAACCAGCTGCCGTGCAGTTTTCATCTACATTTGTGGTGGTCCAGTCTGTCATGATCACACCATCAAAACCGAACTCATGACGGGCTACCTTTGTGCAGATATCATAATTGTTTGCAGCATGAATACCGTTGATCAGGTTGTAGCTAGTCATGATGGAAAGGGGTTTCGATTCTTTCACAGCAATCTCAAAACCTTTCAGATAGATCTCACGAAGGGTTCGCTCGGTCAGTATACTGTCGGAAGCCATGCGGTTGTCTTCCTGGTTGTTGCAGGCATAATGCTTGATGGTGGTTCCGATGCCCTTATGGCTCTGCACGCCCTTTGTGATGGCTGCCGCGCAACGTCCGCTTAACAGAGGATCCTCTGCAAAGTATTCAAAGTTACGTCCGCACAGCGGATTCCTGTGGATATTCATGCCGGGGGCCAGCCATAGCTGCACACCAAACATTTTCATCTCTTCACCTACCATTACGCCAAGTCTTTCCAGCAATTCCATATTCCAGGTCTGGGAAAGGCAGGTTCCTACCGGGATAGCTGTACAGAACTGATACCACTTTTCTCCATCAGGCTCTGCTCCGTCATAAAGGAAACCGTGCTCCAGATTCATCTCCATGGGAGTGGGAACAATCTTGCCGTCCTTGATGTAATAAGCCTTTGTCAAACGAAGACCTGCCGGGCCGTCAGCCAAGACAATATTTGCAATACCCTGCTCAAGAGCAGCCGTGCTTGTCTCTGCAGCGGAACCGGGAACAGATGCGCCTGCGCTTCCCAGTGCACCCTCCTGTGCACTCTCCTCACTCTGACCCTTTGCAGGATCACCGCAAGCCAGAAGCACCAGCTGCTCATCGGTCAGAGAATCTACCAAACGAGAAGCCTCATCTTCAGGTTCTGCCACCTCATAATCCACCACAACAGTCTCTATTGCGGTAAGATCATATGCAACAGTAGGAACAAATGCCGCATCCTGCACCATAGCTTCATAGCGGGTTCTGCGTTTTTCAGCAGGCAAGCTTAACAAATTCAGGTTATGCTGCAGCGGGCAGATGTTTGTGACCTTGGTAAGAACCTTATCCTCTGAAAGCTTTAAAGCGGCGCAAAGCCTGCTACCTTCAAGGGAGGTTCCCACATAAATGCCGTATATACCTTTTTCCAGAATCCATTCTGCATGTTCTTCATCATAGCTTTCCAGTTTGTCAGCATCAAAGCTCAACGTCATGATCTGAGATTCACAGGGTGCAAGAAGGTTGGTCTTTCCAAATGCACAGAGACGTCTTGCCTCTTTCTCAAGCTTTCCGTCCGGAAGGCCTACATAAACTTCCACGACCTCTTTTCCGGAAGCATCTCCAGTGTTGCTGACAGATACTTTTACAGTCACAGTGCCGTGCACATCTGTCACAACCGACTCAAAGTTTACGGAAAAAGTAGTATAGGATAATCCGTAACCAAATCCGTAGCGGGCAGGAACTTCGAAACTGTCAAAGTACCGGTAGCCTACATAGATACCCTCCTCATAGAGTTCCTGCTCCACATTTCCGTTATTGTGTGAGAAGCTTGCCGCATTGGGATAATCTTCATATCTCATTGCCCATGTATCCGTAAGCTTTCCACTAGGATTGACCGCACCAGAAAGTACATCGGCTACTGCATGACCACCCTCCATACCTGGCTGGGAGACAACAAGCACTGCCTTAATCTGCGAAAGCTCATCCAGGAAGGACAGATCCACAACGCCTCCCGCATTAATCAGCACAACAACTTTTTCATAGCTGGCACACAGATCAACAAGCATCTTATGCTCTTCATCGCTCAAATAATAATCGCTTCCCTTTGCATGGCGGTCCGCGTTTTCACCCGCAATTCTGCTCAGCACATAAACTGCCGTATCAGCCTCTGTCTGATACACATTTGCACCCACAGGCATTATAAACTGGTGTGCGGTATAAGCCTCAAAAAAACTGCTTAACTCACCTGCAGCTGATCTAGCTGCTGAATCCTCCAGAATGGCTTTCTTCCATGCCAGACGTGCTTCAGTATATTTCTTATCATAATCATTAATCCACTCTTCTGTTGTTATCTGGTATCCTGCTTCCTTTAATCCTTGGTAGATGGTAACGCTTGCACGTTCATTCACATCTCCGCTTCCGGTGCCACCCTTGATAGTTCTTCCGGCACCTGCTCCAAACAGGGCAATTCTGCTGCCGGTCTGAATGGGCAGCAAATTATCTTCATTTTTTAATAGTACGAACCCTTCCGCAGCTGCCTCGCGTGCCAGTGCAGAATGCTCTGCTTCATATGCGCGGGGCGCGATGTCCGGTGTTCCTGTAAATGTTCTTTTTTTGATTATTCTAGTCAAAGTTTTTTCCTTTCGATTCCTTGTACTTTTGTATACAGATGATGGGGATAGAACTTAAGAAGATGGTTTGCTAATAAATTGTTTCCTATTTTAAAATATTTATTGCATTCTTTTATAAAAACAGAACTAACTCCATTACTGAGGTTCTTATTTAGACATGTTCTATTATTCTTCAGGTTCATTATTGGTTACCACTATTTATAAATGGTCGTAAACCTATCGTAAGTTGGTCGAAAATATTAGTCTATATAGCAAAAGGGAACTATAAAATACGCTCCCTCTCTACTTTCAAAAACGAAATTGATACAGGTACCACTTTCGCTAAAAACCTCTTAGGTTTTTGTTCCTTGAA
>JAAYRC010000118.1 GCA_012518975.1 Clostridiales bacterium | reverse complement strand
CCGACAAATAGCAACGTATCATTATTTACAACTATACCAAAGATAAAAGGTCTATTAAGAATCATATCCGCCCGCCCTTCTGGAGGTGCCGCCCCCATATAGTTGAGTTGTGTATAAGCAGATGCCTCTACTCCGTCCTCATCTATGCCTATATGGGTTTCCTGCAGTATATCTGTAATATAGCACATGTGTTTTGTAATCCCACTAAAATTCGCATTTTGTTTGAAAGCAGAGCTTACTCCAAGACTCTCAAGCATCTTATTTAACGTGAGCTTTGATTCAAAACTAAACTTAGGTATCTTCCACACTACCTCTCCTACGGACCCTTCTCCTCCTTCAAAAACCCGCTTCATATCTTCAGGAGATGAGATTAGATCGTAAGGAGACACTCCCTCATCAGGAAGTATAAAGACCATATGACCTCTATTTTTAAGCCACAAGCTGGCTCTCGTAAAGCCCTCTCCCTTAGTAAATCCTGCTGACGAATATGTCTGATTCATAAAGTCGACTTTTACTTCATCACCATTTGATAGATAGAACACATCCTCCTTAGTATTGTTACTATCAAAACGGTCTATCCATTGGTCGTAAAAATAAACTGTACTTATTATAGATAGTATTTGCTCTGGATCTATTTCTACCATAGGAGTCAAAGTACCATTTGTGTTTGTTGAAATCCAATCAGACATAATCTTTCCGGTTTCAATATCAGCAAAGTCAACACTGTATGAGCTTGCATAAAAATTCTTTGCTGCATTTTTTACAAACTCATCTTTAAATATAACTAGCTTGCCCTTATATTCATGGTCCATCCATATAGAATTTGCTATTTTAAGCTTTCCAATCTCATTATCTTTGTAGTACATTCGATAAAAGTTTCCGCACTGCTCAGAAAGAAACTCCTTATCTGAAACACCCAAAAGAGCAAGTAATTGTTCTTCAGTTTCTCCTTCTGCTCCTGAGGCTGCAAGGGACAAGGCAAAATATAAAGATAAGGGAGAGTAATTTATATTTTCCCCAGTATCAGTTAGTATGTTAGTACTAGTCTTATAGGAAAACTCATTAATTGCCTTAATAAAATTATCATCAATAGGATTTTCCTCCCGCAATTCTTTCTCAGCATCAAAGTCTATAAATGAATACGGTTGTGGGTATTCTACCTCTATACTAGCCACTCCTATATCTGGATTTTTATCTCTTATAGTCAATAATACCAAGGCTATTATAATTGTGGCAAAAGCTACAATAGCTGTCCATTTTGTCCTTACAAGAATTTTATTTCTGATTTTTGATTCTTTCGCTTCTTTAAATAAATCATCTTGCTTGTCTGTTGTAGTATCGAGTACTTTCTTTTCTTTCAAGCCAAAACACCACCCTTTCATAACCTACCATCACAAATACCTTTTTCCTGTTTTCAAGTATCTTCTAGTCATGCATTGCCACAAGTCTAGCTTATTTATATAATACTCCAATAATATCCATAAATCCACTGTCGTTTGATAATTGCAATCCTTTTTTCAAGTTTTAATTTTACATATATTAATATTATAGATATAATTACTTTATATGAATTACTTAAGGAGGGAAATAAGCATGAATAATGAATTTAGTAAGCCCTATGAATATGAAGATGAAAAAAGAGGCTTATTAGTATTGTTTATTAGTATGATACTTTCAGTTGATAGCATACAGACCATATTCTTAGCAACACAGAATGATAAATATATAGGTGATATCCCCTTCCT
>JAAYRC010000117.1 GCA_012518975.1 Clostridiales bacterium | reverse complement strand
CAGTCCAAAAATCCTTTGTCTGAAAAGCCTTTTGAAACCACTTAAAAACTGGATCTGACCATTCTGATGCCCATACACCCTTAAACATGTTGTAATCCTTAAATGCCATAGCAATATTAGTCATGGGTAGATAACGGAATACTAAGGCAAATGCCACTGGCAATGCCAACATTAGATAAAGGGTCCACGTTTTCTTAATATAAAGAATGGTTTTTTGCGTGGATTTTCTTTGTTTCATATTAATCCCCCTTGTAATTTCTAGCTTATTTTTTTGGTCATTACTAGTATCTGCGTAATTGTCATAATATAATCTACAATCTAAAACAAAACAAAAAAAAATATGCAAATCATACAAAGACTTAACAGATTTCTAAGAATTTTATTCATTATAGCAATAAGTTGCATAAAAAAACATGGGCAAACTATTGAAAATATGTAATAATCATGGATAACTTTATATTTTATCATTTATTATTGCTAGTTGACATAATAAACTGGTTAATATAAACTGGTAAGTGTAAACAAGCATTTTTTGGGCAATATATCTTTAAAATATAACTCCTTTACTAATTGGTTATTTATTGATAAAGAGGAAAAATTATGAGCTATGATTTTATAAATAATATAGTAGTTACAGTTGATTATTTTAATCATCGTATATGTACTGATAATTGGGAAATCGAAGAAATGGTTATGGATTTTGTAGATATTTCCTATGTAATAAGTGGACAAGCCCAATATTATATAAATGGAAAAAAATATATTGTTTCATCAGGTGATCTTTTATGTATACCATATGGAAGTATACGTTCTGCAACATGTAGCCCAAATTCTTTAATGGAATTGTATTCTGTCAATGGAAAAATTCAAAATTTTAATGGTGATAATATAGACTTGCCGCTTCCATTGATTTATAATATTGGACTTCACAAGGATATTTTAAACTTATATAGTGATCTAAAAACTGTATGGACCCTAAAAGACCCTGCATATATCCTAAAAGCCAGAGGCCTATATCTTATGATATTACAGCGCTACTTTCAGATAATAATATTTCAAAAAGATACTAGTATCATGGATACCCGCATTAAGAAGGTGCTTCATTACATGTCTCATCATTACAATGAACCACTTACCGTAGAAATGATGGCTGATATGAGCAATCTTAGTAACATGTACTTTGGTAGCCTATTCAAGAAGGAAACAGGAATGTCATTTAGAAACTTTCTAACCCTTATCCGAATGAACAGGGCTGAGGAAATGTTATATAGTGGTGAATACAAAATTCATGAGGTTGCAGAATCATGTGGCTTTTCTGATGTCTTTTATTTCAGTAAAATTTTTAAAAAAAATAGGGGCTTTGCTCCTTCCGAAGCTGTCAAGCGCCAGCAAATAAAAAATAATCAATATTAGAATGGGATAAAGTAAAAAAGTTTCAAAATGTTGTAATAAGCCAAACATTTTGAAACTTTTTTCTATTCTCCAAAATCACCAGTATAGTTAATCAATGCTGCACTTTGTACTCCCTCAAGCTTAGATAATTGTGAAACAAATTCTGTGTCATCTGCTTTTAATTTCATCTCAACAGTCAACTCAATATTGTCCTTTATTACTATTTTGTTTTTTAAAGCATATTTCATATCTGCCAATACTTTAAGCACCTCATCATTAGCTTTATGGTCATACTTTATAACTAACAAAAATACATGGATATTAGTTTTTAGTTTAACAAGAAGTATGTATATCAGTGAAATAATAATTGTACATACAAAGGACATTAGATAGAGGTTAGCTCCACAGGTTATTCCTATTGAAATTGCAAAAAACAAGAAGCCAACATCCAGCGGGTCCTTAATAGCAGTACGAAACCTTACAATAGATAAAGCACCAACCATACCTAAAGATAAGACAATATTAGAACTAATGGTTAAAACAATAAATGCCGTAATCATACTAACAAGTACAAGTAGTATATTAAAATTATGGCTATATAGGACTCCCTTATAAAAATGTTTGTAGACCAAATAAATAACCATACCGCAAATATAAGCTGCTAGCAATGACATTATAATATTATAAAAATTCAAATCCATTGATGCATCTTGAAGGAAGCTTTTTTTGAAAATATCTGAAAATTTTATCATAGTATTTTTACCTTTCTGTTAATATCTCTACACATAACATATTTTGATATTGCACATTTTATCATACGGTCTGAATGAACTATCTTCCTTATATAATCCGGAATATAATCATCATATTTTACCTCTAAGACCATCATATCCTGCAGGGGGACTTGGACAACATCATAATCTGAGCTAAATACATCAACATTCCCAACTGATGCAGAAATGTTTTTATCAAAGGTTATTCTTACATTGCCATACTCATGTATATAGGCTTCTCTTTTATACTCCACCACATTAACAGGCCTAAGCATTTTGCTAGTATGGTTAACATATAGCCTTTTACAGATTTCCTCCTTCCTATCTAGCAAAAACTCATACTCACCACCAAGGATGCTATCATATTCCTCTCTGCTAAGATGAGCCCATTCCTTTGCTATATAATGATTAAACTTGCTTTTACATTCAAGCTTAATTAAATTATCACTATGGTCATAAAGCCTAATCCTATATTTTTTTCTAAATCTTGTCCCAGCTTTTTTTTCAATTTCAGCTGAATGAAATATATCATCAAAATATAAGCTGCTAATTAAGTAACCCTCATCATCTACCATATTAGGATCCTTTTTTAAAACCTGCTTAATACGCTCTCTTAAGACATGGTAGGTAAAACTATTAATATAGTACTTATATTCATGTCGAAGTCTTTGTCCTTCAAACTCCATAGTCATCTCCCTTCATACCATCCTATAAAGTCCAGATAATTCTGATATACTCTTTCATCCACCTGCCCTATATAGGCCATGTATTCATTTATTTGTTTGGTAGAAAGAATTTTGTCAGGATATTTATCCATCATTTCCAGCAATACGGGCTTATAGTGCTTTATATACATTTTTATCGTTTTAGGAGAAAAAGAATCTACAATAAGCTCATCCATTTTTAGTTTTAGCTTTTCTAGGTTCTCACTATCTTCTAAATATTTTCTATGTAAATCTACTTGACTTATCTCTTCATATATATTCTGCTCGATATCGTCGTCCATCCAGCTAAATATATTATCAAAATCCCAAGCTAGAAAGTAAAACACTGATGAATCACTTGGATTATATAGAAGAAAACCCTTATTCATAGAGTCTACATTTCCAAGAAGAATATTAACTGCTAGCCATGTTAAGTAATTATCCTCATTAAAATATGTAGAGAACACTTCTTTAAAATTCTTATTCTCGTCGTTTATATCCTCTAGCATACTTATAAGCTTAGTATGGTCCTTGCCTTCACGTATGGCAAGGACAGATTCAAATGCTTCCTCATTATACTCACTGTCATCCACATTCTTTAACTCTGTTGTTAGCTTAAACCTAAAATCCTCTGCCTTATATAGGCTACCATTCTCATCTAGTCCATGGACTCTTAGATACCTCTTATTGGGCTGCTCTTTATGAGTATATAGGCCATATGAATGAAAGGCCCTCTCTTCATCAGTTAATGAATCATCCCTTATATAAACATGAAGAAAATTAGTACGAAAACCAGCTATATGGTCCAAACCCTTTATAAGATCATGGGCAAGCTTGTTAGCAATTCTACTAGGATCATTCAAGTTTTTATCTATATTAAAAACCGCCTGTCCATGGAGTCCATCAAAACCGCCCATAAGCTTAACCCTATAAGACTTTAAGGAGGCACTGGGATTTCTTCTAACTCTAATTGTAGCATTGGGTATATTTGCATGTGCTTCACCTACATTTCTATCCTTTGAAACAAACCTTACATTTGCATCCAAAACAGGTTTACTGGTCAAGTCCCATTCCGACATTAGATCAAAGGATGAAAAATCAAAGCTTGTGCCCTCATTATCCATGGTGGAAAACACATTTATATACACCTTTGTAAGATCAGCAATTGCCAAACTATCGTATATGTGTTTGTTTTCTATAAGCCTAGTATCTTTATTGTCGTTTGACTTGTTTAGGCTATCAACTTCCTCATTATTCTCTCCTAAAGCTTTATTTAAGTTGCTTGTTAAATATAAACAAAAAAACAAAATCAAAGACAGGATGATGCTAAGGCCTAAGATTATTTTCTTTATTTTATCTGAATTCATATTAATGACTCCTAATATGTGTCTTGTGGATACTTTAACCATTTATGCATACAAATAACATGATACTCCATTTTACATGGATTTGCAATAAAGTTTCAAACCCTCATAATTTATTATTTCTATTTCATTTTTGGGTTTTTGCATAATCAGTCCTTCTTCCTCTAGCTCTAGTAACTTACGGCTAATTGTCTCAGGTGTAGTACCAAGAAATGATGCCAAGTCCTTTCGACTCATTGGTAGTTTAAATAATAAGCTCTTATTTTCATCAGAGTACTCTAAAAAATACAAGGCAAGCCTGGTCTCTACCTTTTCTGTCGCAAACCGTGTAGTCTGCTTTTCAGACTCACCTAAGCGATTTGAAAACTCATTAAGAAGCTTTAATGATATGGAGGGATATTTTATAAGAAGTGCTTGAAGGTCGACTCGCCTTACCGTACAAACCCAGGTCTCCTCCATAGCCTCTGCATATGCTTCATGTATTGTTTCACTAAATAAGGCTAATTCTCCCGTGAAATCTCCCTCATATAAAATGCGAACTAATTGCTCCTTACCAGCTTCTGATAGCCTATAGATTTTTATCTTTCCGCTTCTAACAATATATAGGGAGTCCGAATCTTCACCTGCCCGGTATATTACTTCACCCTTTTTATATTTCATAGAATTAGTCAACTCAAGAATTTCATCCATCTGATCATCTGCTAAATGATTGAAAATTGGAACACGTGTTATACAGGAATTATGATGTTCATGTTCCCCATTACAACTTGACTCTCTACAATTACTAGATCCCATACAGCCACATTTACTATAATTTTTTTCCATATAAACCCCCTTTACTACAGATTGACTCTAAGTAATTATTAATATATATTCTCTATCAAACTTACCAGATATGTCATAAAATGTCCATTCCCCTATACATTACACAATCTGTGTATTATCTACTAATTTGCTCTTAGAATATATGCTAAGTTAACGATATTTAGTGGTTTCAACCCAAATCCATTTACATATATATCCACTTGTGTTAACATAAGTCATATCTATTCCTCACATTCTATGAATGGAGGATTCTTATGAATCATATAAAGAAAATCTTACTTTCTGTTTTACTATGCTCTACGCTAGCACTTCTTACTTTCACAACATCACTTAAATATGCCAAAGCATCAAATTCTCTCTCCTTTGTACTTTTATCCAGCTATAAAAAGACTATAAACATAGGTGATGAATTCTACCTTATAGCCATTACTTCTGACGGGACCTTACCGAAATGGACTAGTAGCAAGAAATCAATTGCAAGTGTCAATTCATATGGAAAGGTTACTGCAAAAAAGCCAGGAACTACAACAATTACTGCTAAGATAAAAAACGGTGAAGCCTCCTGTAAGGTGACTGTAAAAAAAACCACTATCACATTGAGTAAAAAAAACATTACAATCGAACGGGGCGAAAACTTTACCCTGTCTGCTACCACTTCAAACATGTCCCCAGTTACTTGGAAAACCAGTAGAAAAAGCATCGCTACAATTGACGATAATGGTAAGATAACTGGCCTAAAGCCCGGTGAAACTATTATAACAGCTTCTGCAGATGGAAGTAAAGCAAGCTGTAAAGTTACTGTTAAATATCCATCTGTAAAGCTTTTTGATAAAAAAGTAAGTCTATATCGGGGACAAAGTGTCAAGCTTAAAGCTGATGTGTCCTCTGGAGTAGAGCCCACTTGGAAAAGTAACAGAAAAAGTGTTGCCACAATAAATCCTGACGGTACCCTTATTGCTATAAAAAATGGAACTGCTACCATCACTGCTAAAGTAGATGGTGTAGCGGCAACCTGTGAGGTGGTTGTTAAAAAGCCTGATATCACATTAAGCACTGATGAGCTCAATATAAAGGTTGGAAAAAAGGAATTATTAAGTGCCCATGTATCTTCAGGTAATTATCCTGTCTGGTCTACAAGTAATCCAAATGTCGCTACAGTGGACTCCTTAGGAAGAGTTACAGGTATAAAAAAAGGAAAAGCATACATATATGTAAAGGAAGATGGAACTAAGGTACGATGCACTGTGTATGTAACCGATTAGCCGGATTCTCTTACTAATAATGGAAACTTAATTACTGTTTTTAATATGTGAGGAATAGATTTTAAAATATTTTATTTTACCTCTTGCTTTTTACTTAAAAACATGCAATAATAAGTATGCAATTAAATTGTTCACAATTAATTATGCATAAGCATACTTAAAACTAATATATTTATATTAACTTTTATACACAAGGAGGTAATTCTATGTTTAAACAAATCGAACTTAATTATAACTTTAATGACTTGGAACCTTATATTGATGAGCTAACTATGGATACACACTATTCCAAACATCATGCAGCCTATACTAATAACTTGAATGTAGCCCTAGACAAGTTGCCAGAGTTTAAAAACTTATCAATTGAGGATATTCTAGTAAAGCTTCCTGCTATTTCAGATGATGGTCTTAAAAATGCTGTTCGAAATAATGGAGGTGGATATTATAACCACAATCTATACTTTGCCAGTCTTAAACCTGGAGGCCGCAATAAGCCTGAAGATGATTTGGCCAGTAGAATAGAGAAGGATTTTGGTAGTTTTGAATCATTGAAGGAAAAGCTAAGCTCTGCTGCCATGGGAAGATTTGGGTCCGGCTGGGCATGGTTGTCAGCTAACAAGAGTGGTCAGTTACAGGTATCCTCTAGCCCTAATCAGGATAATCCAATTATGGAGAGTAAGGGTGACTGGATCCCCATCTTGGGAATAGATGTATGGGAACACGCCTACTACTTAAAATACAAGAATCTTCGTGGTGACTACATTGATTCATTCTTCCAGATCCTAAACTGGGATGTGATAGCCAAAAACTATGCTAAAGTAGTATCAACTTCATAATATATACCCCCCTTAGCCTAAAAAAAAAGAACACCTACTGTGATTTGTATGTCTAGACAAACTAATCATAGTAGGTGTTCTTCTTATATACACTTATATTGTCTATTCCACTAAGGCAATTACTTCAACTTCTACCAAAACATCTTTGGGTAGATTCTTTACAGCAACACAAGAACGTGCTGGCTTTTTAGTAAAATACTCGCCATAAACTTCATTAAATGCCACAAAGTCACCCATATCATATAAGAAACAAGTTGTTTTAATTACATTTTCAAATGATGTGCCCGCCTCATCAAGTATGGCCTTAAGATTCTTCATAACCTGAAGTGTTTGTTCTTTAATTCCACCTTCGACAACCTGTCCATTAAAAGGATCAAGGGGAATTTGTCCCGATGTATAAAGCATTCCATTTACAAGTATGGCTTGACTATAAGGCCCTATAGCTGCAGGTGCATTTGAAGTACTAATTATTTTCATCATTAACTCCTCTTTTCTTTTTATTATATAAGCAAATTATATCATTCTTTTTATAAATCGTCCCTTAAATTTTATAGACTAATAGGTTCTTTTCGTATATAATAATACAGCTTCCTATAATTAATCAATGACGATTTTGCTCAATGTTATAGGATTAATAATGGGTTTTATACCAAATACAAACATTAAGGAGTATTATATATGTGGTTTTTATTTGCCTTATTTACAACACTATCATGGGGTACGGCAGACCTATTCTATAAAAAAGGTGCAGATAGTAACGACAAATTCAGTACCATAAAGACTGGTATTATGGTTGGTTTAATTATGGGTCTACATGGGGTTTTGTATATGCTGATTAAAGGTATAAGCTTTAATCCCTTTGATTTAGTAATGTACCTGCCAGTATCCTTCTTCTACATATTATCCATGCTGATAGGATATTGGGGACTTCGCTATATAGAATTATCCATATCCTCCCCCGTTCAAAATTCTTCTGGTGCTTTAACTGCAATCGCTTTAATAATAATGTTTCCTAAGAAGCTAGGTTTATTTAATCTTATGGGAATTATATTAATAACAGGAGGTGTCATAGGCCTAGCTGTCCTAGAAAAGAAGCTACAGTCTGCTGCCCTTGAGACGGAAGAGATTAATATTGATCCAAAATACAAAATTGGAGTATTAGCAATAACCTTTCCTATTCTATATGCTGTTATAGATGCCATAGGGACAGCTGCAGATGGTATCTATCTAGATGAGCTTAGTTTGATCAGCGAGGATGCTGCTCTCTTGGCATACGAATTTACATGGCTTATCTATGCTATCATAGCTATAATATATCTTACACTAATAAAAAAGCAAAAGTTCAACCCACTAAAGGAGCCTATTAGAAGCTCTGCAGCAATATTTGAAACCGCTGGACAATTCTTCTATGTATTTGCAATGTCAAAAAATGCTGTTATAGCGGCTCCCCTTATTGCATCATATAGTATAGTATCTGTTATTCTATCACGAATATTCTTAAAGGAAAAACTAAGCAAACAACATTATGCTTTGATCATAATTGTAATGATAGGTATTCTCATACTGGGCATAGCAGATGAATTATAGAATATAGTATTCAACTACTGGTGAATACCATCTTAAAGGATAGTCCCCATCATGTGTCTGACCAGATAGGATGGTGGACATATCCTTAGTTAACTAGACTTAGAAACATCTTTTATTATTTTCCCTAATACACTTATCCCCTTTGCCACATTGATAGCAGACTTCATTGTTTAAAGGCTTATTATCAAAATACTCCCTACAATTTGATAATGTGGTTTCAGCTATGTTTTGCAGGGCCTCCTTAGTCAAAAAGGCCTGATGTGATGTCACTATAACATTTGGCATAGATATGATTCTCGCAAGAATGTCATCATGTATTACTACATATGACATATCCTCATAAAAGAGGTCAGTTTCCTCTTCATACACATCTAAGCATGCCCCACCAAGCTTCTCGGCCTTTAATGCTTCTAGCAAGGCTTCACTATCAACCAAAGCTCCTCTGGATGTATTAATAATGTATACTCCATCCTTCATCTTACTAATAGTATCAGAATTAATCATATGAAATGTATCCTTTGTTAAAGGACAATGAAGAGATATTATGTCAGACTCCTCAAAAAGCTCATTTAAAGAAACATAATTAATGTCAAAATCCTTATTAGGATAGGGATCATAAGCGATTACCTTCATTCCGAATCCTTTACATATATCTATAAAAACCCTTCCTATCTTGCCTGTTCCTATAACTCCCATGGTCTTTTTGTGAAGATCAAATCCAGTAAGGCCGTTTAGGCTAAAATTAAAATCTCTAGTTCTTATATAAGCCCTGTGAATCTTCCTATTCAAGGACAATAATAAGGCCATAGCATGCTCTGCAACAGCATATGGTGAATATTCAGGAACTCTAACAATATGAATCTTTCCGTAAGCAGCCTTAAAATCAACATTATTATAGCCTGCACATCTCATAGCAATAAGTCTTGTACCATTTTCATACAGAATATCTATGGTCTCTTTGTCAATAGAATCATTAACAAAAGCTACTACAACCTCAAATCCTTTTGCCATGAAGGCTGTCCTCTTACCAAGCTTTGGTTCAAAGTATTCAACTTGCACGCCATAGTCATCCTTCATAAGGTCAAAATATGTCTTGTCATATGGTTTTGTGTCAAAAAAGCATATCTTCCTCATTGTATTCACCCTCCAAACATGATGTTAGTATATTTTCTTGGCAAAATCTGATGCACTGAAACATTCTATGTCACCTAGCTTATATCTACTCTGGTCATACTTTTGAAATAAAACAAGTGATGAGTGATAATCTCATTATCATTATTATACATTCCATAATATACTAATTCATTGTGCGAATCAACATAATAAAATGTTGTAAAGTTTGTTAGGGCTATTCGTTTTCTATACTATTTATAAAAAAGTTTTCGATATCTTGTTTGTTAAAATCATACCAAGTAAGGTCAGTTTTTGCATCCTGTTCATCCATATAGGAATCGAATTCCTCTTCTGTGACAATCTCACCTAAAACACTATATTCTAAGCCCGACTTAGAATAAGCTAATATATTCTTATCAAAGCTAGCAGATGTAAGGCTAAGATTTCCACAGCCATTGTCTATATCTTTATTCCAAAAGCTATATGTACCGTCGGTCTTCAAATTCATCATATCCCTAGAAGTAAAATTAAATCCCTG
>JAAYRC010000116.1 GCA_012518975.1 Clostridiales bacterium | reverse complement strand
GTTTCTACAATGGCTAGTAATTACATATATTTGGTTGTAAATATTATCCTCTTATATATTGTTGCCTAATCAAAGCTGATTCCCTGCCCTTCCAGGTTATTCATAAAATGATCTTCATGGCTACCACCTATTTGACCATATACAGACATATGCCCATGTCTATCCATGGTAAAAGTCATGTAGGCATCTGAATCACTACCGACGATATCACAGAAACCCTTCAACTCTTTATGCATATCAGTTAATTTTCCAACTACTGAACAATTAAACTCTTTTAACATACAAAAACTCGATATACCAGAAAAACTACCAGACTTTACTTTTATATTGAATATAAAGTAATCTTCAACTGTATACAAATATTCTATTTTCAGCTCATTATCTTATGTATCAATTATCATATCTTCCTGTATTATTTATATATCCCCCACCTAAATTATTTGAACTTAAAATCATCAAATGTATCTATAATCTCATAATAATTAAAAGTACCAGTGCCCCATACTCTCTAACAAAGAATGTATGATAATCCTCTACTTCCATATTATACACAGTAACCGATTCTTCTAGGTTTTTATATTTCTATTTTATTGCAGTTAATCTCCTAGCGTCAATAGTGTAAAAATCATCTTCAACCATAACCTTTTCTGCCGATTCTACTATGTTTATCGTATGGGGTAGGTTTGTCCATGGGTTTTTCCCTTATAAAGTAAATCAAGCCTTATTATTCATACTACAATACATTCATGTACCTATTTTCCTATTGGCAAAATCACTTGTATAGACTGCTTACCATATTACTGCTATAATTAAATTAACTTTATATTATATAAGTAGTAACTGACACCATGGAAATTGATAGGAGACCAAAATGAAAAAACTTTATTTACTAATATTATTAGCGACAATATTTCTTTTTACAGGATGTTCATATATAGAACACACTAAAGGGGCCGATTCCAAGACTAACCATATTGAAAATGAAGAACTTTATGAGGATAATAATTCGAATATAGATAGGATTGAAGAAAAAGACATAGAAACTCATAAGATAAAAGATGATTTACAAACCAATAATCAGACCACTACTAGTGATATCGAGAGTATACTAAAAATATATATAATTGACGTTGGCCAGGGAAATTGTGTATTAATTCAATCTAATGACCAATATATGCTCATAGATGCTGGAGATTGGGATAAGGGTAATCTTGTTGTTGAATATCTTAAATCTCTAGGTATTGTTAAACTTGATTATTTGCTAGCAACCCATCCCCACAGCGACCATATCGGTGGTATGGCTGATGTAATAAATAATTTTCAACTTGATAAGCTTATAATGCCAAATGTAATCCACACAAGCAAAACTTTTGAAAATTTGCTAGACACAATCTCTGATAATAATTTAAGAATAACTAAGCCAATAGTAGGAACAGAATATAGCTTGGGCAGTGACCAATTCGTTATTATCGCCCCTAATAGGTCGGACTATGATAACTTGAATAATTATAGCATTGGAATAAAGCTAACTAATGGAGACAAGGCTTTTATATTTACTGGTGATGCAGAGATTGAGTCTGAATATGAAATGCTTGAAAATGATATTGATCTTGATGCTGATGTACTACTGCTTGGTCACCATGGTTCATCCAGCAGTAACGGAGAAAGATTTCTTGATGCTGTTTCACCTGACATAGCTATCATTAGTGTAGGAGAAGATAACCAATACGGCCATCCACATGATGAGGTTTTACAGTCTGTAAAGGATAGAGACATCAAATTATACAGAACCGATAAACAAGGTACAATTATTTTAGTATCTGATGGGAAATCAATCTCTGTTGATAAGGAGCCATATGAAATAACAGATAAGCAAGAGCTTACTGAGAAAGAAACCTCTTTGGTTGAGACTAATAAAGATGAACCTGTCCACATAACAAAGACTGGTGCTAGATACCATCGGTCTAACTGCCGTCACTTAAAGAGTAATATTGTAGTAAGCCTACAAGAAGCTGTTGATAAAGGATTAACCCCCTGTAAAACCTGTAAACCACCAGATTTAATAGTGAAAGGAGATTAATATGAAAAAATATATTGTAGATAGATTTGAAGGAGATTATGCTATCTGCGAGGACGAAAACAATCTACTCATTAATATAGAACACAGCAAATTACCTCCAGAAACCAAGGAAGGTGATTGCCTAATCATAAATAAGGATGGTGACTTTTCTATAGATGTCATAGCTACAAATGACAAAAGACAAGAAATTCGTAGTAAGCTTGATAGTCTATTTGAATAAGCTAGTTAAACCTTAGCTTATAGTATATGGTGTCGAATCAAGAGTACCCTTGACATATTATAGCATATAGTGTAGGATAATCATGGAATTAAAATAAGTTGTGGGGGTAGAACAATGAAAAAGAGAATTCTTTTACTTGCTATGGTATCAATGATTATGTTAATGGCGGTTGCCTGTGGTTCTAAAGACTGTAAAGCAAAAAATTGTTCCAATGATATCTATGAAGATGGCCTTTGCGAAGTTCATTATTTTGAAAAAGCATTGAAAGATGGCTTAAAGGATCTTGAAGGTTTATTTGACTAGCCTATTACTGATACCAATTGATTAAGTAAACAAAGTATCACAATTTGAATTATGCATCAAGGAGTGCTTCATCATTATAATGATGAAGCACTCCTACTTTTATGATGTCTCCCATCTTGCTTTACTACCCTTTTCTCCCTTACTTATTACGAGCTTAGTGGCAATCTGTGCCTTTAGCTCGGTCACATGAGATATAATTCCTACTAACCTCTTATCTCCTGATAAATCATTCAATATTTTAATAGCCTGCATTCTAGTATCTTCACTTAAAGACCCAAAGCCCTCATCAATGAACATAGTATCAATATGTATTTTCCCAGCTGTATTTTGAATAATGTCTGACATACCAAGAGCCATTGATAGAGCTGCCATAAAGGATTCACCACCTGATAAAGTCTTTACATCCCTAACCTGGTCATTTATCATACTATATACATCAAGATCAAGTCCCACCTCACCTTGACCTGACAGTTCTTTAATTTCACGACATTTTAAAATAAACTGGTTATTACTCATTGTATACAAACGTTTATTAGCTTCATGGAGAATCATACTAAAATATCTTCTCTGGATATAGGTCTGAAAATCAAGATGTCTCCCACTGAGTTTGCCGTTGGCAGTATCTGCTAGCCTTCTCATGTCTCCAAAGGTTTTTTTAATGCTTTCTCTATCCCTGATAAGCCTTTTAACCTTTTCGTAGATTTCCTCACCTCTGCTACGGATTCCATATACAGTCTTACTTTCTTCATCCAGTTCTTGCTTGATATTTTCAAGCTCTCTTTGTCTATCCTGAAGCTCTGTTGTTTGAATTCTTGCCTTACCTTGGGTCTGTTCTTTATAGTTCTTTATATTTGTATCGTTTTCAATTACTTCTTCTCGATAGGATTGTATTAAAGAAGATAAATCGTCAATCTTTTGTGACCTTATAAGAGAGTTATGATAATTCTCTAAACTAGAAAAACCCTGTAACTTTATTTCATTTTCAAAGCCTTCTTCTAATTCCTTGCTTTCCCTTGCTAGCCTAGATAAGCTTTCTTCCTCTGTCTTTAAATTACCTCTCTTTTCCTTAGTCAAATCACTGACTTCTTGATAGGCCTCACTTGCTTTAGCCATAGACTTCTCTATAGCCTGTAGCTGGTCCTTAGCCATGGATAACTCTTCCTGAGCACGATCTTTACTTTCATAGATCAAGTCTCTCTTAAGACTACTTATTCTTGTGTTTACTTCTATCAGACTATTAGCCAAGTCCTGACGGGCCTTATCAACTTCATCCTTCGCCACTTTATGGGATTCCAGGGCCTCCTCAAGGGATTTTATCTGCTCTTGATTGTTTTGATATCTTAAGCCAGCTTCCTTTGCCCAATCTCTTTTCTTACTCTCACAGTCTAACTGATCTTTACATTCAACTAAAACAGACAATATATCATTAGCGCTTATATTATCTGGTTCAAATGACTTATCTATAATCCTCTTTCCCTCATGCCTTGCCAACTCAAGAGCCTTCTCATATTCTTGTTTAGCCCTTTGCAAAGCTTCATATTTATTCTGCCTAGCCAGCTGGGCTGTGTCCAATAAAGCCTTGCTAGACTTTAGCTTGCTTTCGTCTATTATCGACTCTATACTTACTGCTTTATGGGGATGAGATGTTGAACCACATACCGGACAGGGACATCCTTCCTCCAAAGAAGTGGCCAGTATACCTGCCTGTCCATCTATAAAGGCATGGTATATCTCATCATACTGAAGGCTTTTGAGGTCATAATCCTTATCAGCTATTTGATAGGCCTTTTCATCGTTCTCATATTGAGTCATAAGCTGCTTAATTAAGTTAACTGTATTAAGCAAGCCTTCTAGACCGTCTTTTCTTTCAGTCAATCTTTCTGTGGTATATGCCAAGTCTGTATATTGATCTGCTGACTTTTTAAGTTCATCCTGTTGCATCGAAATTATCTCTAATCTGTTCTTAGTTTTAGCTATAGCCTTATCTACTTCATCATAGCTTAAATCAAGCTTACTCTTCCTCTCTTCAAGTCCAAGCCTATCAATATTGTATGAATCTAACTCTTGATATTTGGGTAAAAGCACATCAATACTACTGATTTTTGCAACTAATAAAGGGCTATTCTTTTTATAGCTTTCCTCCTTACTATCCATCTCATTCTTAAGAAGGTCTAATCTTTCTTGACTTTGCTCTAGCCATGCTTTTATATCATTAATCCTTTGATTACATTCTAGTAACTCCTTCTCCTTAGTAAGATAAGCCTTTTCCATAGGCTCTACCATAAGAGCTTTCTTGCCAGCTTCAATCCTAGTGGCTATTAAAGTCATCTCATCCCTTCTACCATCAAGGTCTTCCTTCTTCTTATATGCAAGCTCTAAGTTAGTAAAAAGTCTATTAATATCATCAGCTTGTCTTATCTTAGTATTTATTACTTCAAGCTCCTGACCATTCTTAATTAGAGACTTGGCAATTTCATCCTCTTTAGCCTTTGCCTCTTCAATAATCCGTCCCAAAAGCTCAAGATGCTTGTCAGAATCACTTTCCATAAAATGCGGCATATCCTCCCACTGCTGACTATATTCACTTTCTCTTACGTACTCTACATCCTCTATCTCACGGATAATTGCCTTTCGATTATCCTCTAATTCTTCATAAATAGCTTTAGACCTTCTTTTTAGCTCTTCTTCAATCATCCAATAGATTCTAGTGTTAAATATTCTTGTAAATATTTCTTTTCTCTCCTTGGATGAAGCATGGAGTAACTTAAGAAAATCTCCTTGAGCAATCATAGCAATCTGGGTAAATTGGTTGACATCAAGTCCTATTATATCTACTATCTTCTGATTGGTTTCCTTGATTCTACCCATGTATTCCTGACCGTCCGGTAAAATAAGTGTGACAGTCGGCTGTTCTATTACCATGGTATATTCTCCGTCTTTATTTTTCCTCTTACTAGTACGGCTTTGTTTGGGACTTCTAATTACGGTATATTTCTTACCATGATATATAAAACTATATTCTACATATGTTCTAATATTGTCACTAGCGTATTGACTACGCATCATTTCACCATTTCGTTTACCACCACTGGTTTCATCATATAGGGCGTAGGTTATAGCATCAAATATAGTGGTTTTTCCCGCTCCTGTATCACCAGTTATAAGAAATATTCCCTTACTTACATCTGAAAAATCAATTATTTCCTCACTAGCATAGGAACCAAAGGCGGACATTTTAAGTAGTATTGGCTTCATCTATTCCTCTCATTCCGCTGCCATATGCAGCTGTAAGGTATTTATTACATCCATCATTATTTTCTCTTCCTCCATACTCATGGGTGTTCCCTGCATATCTTGATAAAATAGTCTAAATGCTTCAAGGGGATCAAGCACAGTAGTTTCGTGTTCCGAATCCTCTAGCTGAGCCTTTGTTCTACTATTCTCAATCCTAAGCTCAAGAATATGGTCATAATGCTCCTCTAACTGATCCTTTGGTCTATATATCTCATCCTCGTCAGTTAGAGTTATGCTTATATAATCATGCTTATTCTTATCTGTGACTCTACTAATAATTTCACTTAATAGGCCCTTATCACTTCTTACATCCTGACTAGATATCAGGGGAATCTTTTCAATTATAAGATCCGAATCCTTTTCCTTAATCGTAACCATAGTAATAGATTTTACATGCCTTTGTTCACTTATAGAGTATTTTAGGGGACTCCCACTATACCGTATGTGACTCTTCCCAATACTCTGAGATCCATGTAGATGTCCCAAAGCCACATAATCAAAATCCTTAATGCATCCTATATCCACACTGTCAATACCTCCAACTGATATGTATATCTGCTCAGAATCACAGGTTTCTGGTGTCTTATCTCCCGCAATATAGAATTGATGAGAAATTAGTACATTCCTTTTACTATAATCTATCTTCTCCCTCTCTATCAATGCCCTAATAGCACTGTCATAACTTGTTACCACCCCATCCTCAAAAAGCCCTCTCACATGGCCTGGTTTAGTAAATGGAAGCATGTAAAAATTCAGCTCTCCATAATCATCCCTTAAAACAATCTTCTTTAGATACTCATCTTCATTCCTTGGATGCTGAACAGATATATAAATATTATGCTTCTCCAAGAAACCACTAGCATAATCTAACCTTTCTGCCGAATCATGATTACCTGCTATAATTAAGACTGCTATACTAGGCTCTATGTTTGATAGGTTATTTAAAAACCAGTCAAAGATTGTATAAGACTCTGCGGAAGGAACGGATTTATCATATATATCCCCTGCTATTATTATTACATCTGGTCTTAAGGCCTTAGCCCTATCTACAATCTGACTAAGTATCTCTATCTGATTATTCCTCATATTATAAAAATGTAGGTGTTTACCTATATGTAAGTCAGAAATATGAAATATTTTCATAATACCTCCTAAGTTTTGCTTTATATTATTTTATCATATTTATCTAAGTTTATGGTGTTAAAAGTCTATGAACTTTACTATAAGCAAAAAATGTCCCATAGAATCATTCAATCTATGGGACACCATTATTATATCATATTAAATTTAGTTTATTAAAAATATTTTTTTGATCAAATTAATCATTTTCAAAAAGCTTGTTAACCTTTGATCCATTATTGGTACCATAAGTAGCCCTATCTCTACCATCTAAAACATTATATATTATCCCTTTACCGAGCAAGTAAAAGTCTGATACCTCATCAGCATTCTTTATCTCAACTTTTTTGGAGCCTGTGGTATAATGCAATACTCCAGTGTTTCTATAATCTACTAGGAAAAACAGCTTGTTTCCAATTGTGCTTAGGTATCTATAGTATACATCATCAGATATTTTCTTTGGCTTATTTGATTTGTTTATATGGAATAACTCTTCATCATCATTGACATAATAAATTCTTTTACCATTATCAGTGAATACTAAACCATATACGTCTTCAGCCTTATCAAGCTCAAGAACTTTAGGATTCTCCTTGTTTAGCTTTGTTACAAGGTATAAATCTCCTGAGTAATCTGTATAAGCAATTTGACTTAAGTCTGAACTAACAACAATTTCATCAAATCCCCTTATTATCCTGTTTGTTTCTAAATTCTTATTTAGATAATATACACCCTCATAGGATCTTAACAGGGAATTTGCAAAACTCTTAATTCCAACTGTTAGTATTTCTATATCTGATAAAAAATTCGCCTGAGCATTAGCAGGAAGTAGAACTGACACTTCATCGCTCATAAGCCTTTTCTTTTCATTTCCATTAACAGATATATAGGATTTATTATCATAGGAGTAAATCACCTGTGTATGATCCTTGTTAAAAATCATTCCGGATATATCATCAGCTTCTGGTATTAACTTTGTCTCTTTTTTACCAGTTTTAACATATACATCCATCCTATAATTACTATCATTAGTCTCAGCATAATATACATGCTTTGCCTTATTTGATAAAGCAAAAACAGCTTTGTCCCTACCAAATCTTTCAGGCTTTTTACCATTTTTACTAATATATGATGTTGCTTCATAATTATCATATTCTACATAGGAGACTGCACTTCCATCAGGAGATATAGCTAGAAATGCATTACCACTATTTACTTGAATATCATCTTTTATCTTCACAGATTTCTTACCGTTAAATAACATTAAGGTCGATGTATCATCATCTGAATCATAGTCCTTAAGATAAGCTATAGCATTACCCTTTTCAGAAATAACATAGGATGTTACATCATCATCTATTTTCTTTTTATTTTCTGAATTAATTAGGTATAATGTACCTCCCTCTCTCCGTCTAAAATCTTCGATAACTGCAGCCTTAGTTTTATCTAAGCTAAACATTGGTCCATTATAGTCTGAACCAGATATTTCTGCAACCTTCTTTTGAGTGGTAAAGAAAATCAGGCCATCATCACCATATGTATAACTTAGTGCTTTTGAACCATAAGTATCAATCTTATTTCCCTTTATTAGCTTAGGCACGGCTATAATCAAAACTATAAGAGCAATTATAGCTACGCCAACTAATGGAAGCCACTTTTTGTTTTTTTCTATTATATTCTTTGTATCATCGGATTCAACAGTTTCCTTTATCTTTGCGACTCCTTTTTTTCCAGCCTTCTTTAATTTCTTTATATTACCGGAAATAAAATCTCCTGTTTTCTCCTCTATGCTTGCCTGTTTTGAAAACTTTAACTGGGCTCCACATTTAGTACATGTTTCTTGGGAAATGGATACTGTTTCACCACAAAACTCGCAATCTACTGTAGATGGTTTTTCTGGCTCCACAACCTTTGCAGGTTCTACAACCATTGCTGGTTCCTCAGCCTTCACAGGTTCCTCAGC
>JAAYRC010000003.1 GCA_012518975.1 Clostridiales bacterium | reverse complement strand
TGAAGTGTTATCAGGTGTATTTATCTACATCGAATAACAAAACAAAAACTTATTATAGTCCAAAGGGCAACTTAAACCTAGATCGTTTACCCTTACCGCCCATCATACCGGACATCTGTTTCATCATTTTTTTGGACTGTTCAAATTGCTTAACCAAGGCATTTACTTCAGATATATTAACACCTGCACCGGCAGCAATCCTTTTTTTACGGGAAAGGTTAATAATATCTGGATTAGACCGTTCTTTCTTAGTCATGGAATATATAATAGCCTCAGTCCTATTTATGTGCTTTTCATCTATCTCTACATCCTTAAGCTGTCTACCCATTCCTGGTAGCATGCTTAACATATCAGATATACCGCCCATCTTTTTTATCTGATTCATTTGTTCTAGAAAATCATTAAAATCAAACTCAGCTTTTTTGATTTTTCGCTCCATCTCCCGAGCTTTATCTTCATCAAATTGGGCCTGGGCCTTATCTATTAGGGTAAGTATATCTCCCATACCCAGAATTCTTGATGCCATACGGTCAGGATAAAAAGGTTCTAAATCCGAAAGTCTTTCACCCATACCAGCATAAAGGATAGGTCTGCCTGTTACAGCACGGATAGATAGGGCAGCACCACCTCTTGTATCACCATCTAGCTTAGTTAATATGACTCCATCTATTCCCAGTTTATCATTAAAATTCTGTGATACATTAACTGCATCCTGTCCTGTCATAGCATCTACGACTAGGATTGTCTGGTGTACCTTAAGGTCTGATTTGATTTCTTCTAATTCTTCCATCATGCCTTCATCTACATGAAGCCGTCCTGCTGTATCCAAAATAACGACATTATATTCATTTTTGCTAGCATGTTCTACTGCAGCTTTTGCTATATTTAAAGGCTTGTGCTTATCTCCCATGGAGAAGACACTAACACCCTGTTTTTCTCCGTTAATTTTTAATTGGTCGATAGCTGCTGGTCTATAGACGTCACAGGCCACAAGCAATGGCTTTCTTCCCTTAGACTTTAACTTACCTGCAAGCTTTGCTACGGTGGTAGTCTTACCTGCACCCTGAAGACCACACATCATTATCACAGTAACTTCATTAGCTGGCATTAAGTTCAATTCTACAGCAGTAGAGCCGAGTAAATTAACCATCTCTTCATTAACTATCTTTATAACCATCTGACCAGGAGTTAGACTAGTTAGAACATCCTGCCCTATGGCTCTTTCCTGTACAGTAGCTACAAAGTTTTTAACAACCCTAAAATTGACATCTGCTTCAAGCAAAGCCATCTTAACTTCTCTAAGTGCAGCTTTAACATCTGCTTCGGTTAAACGGCCTTTTCCTTTTAGGCCTTTAAAAATATTTTGAAGTTTCTCTGATAGATTATCAAATGCCATATCATAGCTCCTTTAATATATCATCTGCCAATGTTTCAATTTCCTGTATCCTAGCTATATCCCCTGACTCAGATATGTCATTGCAAAGCCCTAATATATCACCAAGCTTATGCTTAATAGAGGTAAACCTCTCTACAAGGGATAACTTATCTTCATAGTCCTTTAACTCCTGCGTGCATCTTTTAACGATATCATGGACCCCCTGCCGACTTATACTTAAGTCATCGGCTATTTCACTTAATGATAAGTCATTCAATATATAATCCTCAAATATCCGCTTTTTATGGCTTGTAAACAAGTCTCCATAAAAATCATATAACATGGATAAATAAATTAATTCGTCTAATTTCTGCATTTGGGAACCAGAATCTATCATAAAAACACCACCTGTAAAGTATTTTTCTTTACAGGTGGTAGTATATATTATTATTATCCTCTTGTCAAGTAAAAAAATTGACAGCTGGAATTTTATACAGGATAGGCCTTGTTTAATGAGTCGCCCTCTTTAACATCTACTCCTGTTTTCTGTGCCTGACGATATTTAAAATAGTCCATAGCTACTTGAGGGAACAAGGCATAGGATAATACGTCCTCATCCTGCTCCTTCCATTCTGCTATTTCAGCCTCAATCTTCTCAAGCTCAGGCTCGATCAAATCAGCAGGTCTGCAAGTAATAGGCTTATCATCTCCTATAACCTTTTTTTGAATCTCAGGATTAAAGGGTTTTGCAGTCTGACCATATTGTCCTAGTAGAAGTGCCTTAGATTCCTTTGTAACCATCTTATAGCGTTCACCAGAAAGTACATTTAATACTGCCTGGGTACCTACAATCTGGCTAGAAGGTGTAACAAGTGGTGGCTCACCAAAGTCCTTACGCACTCTAGGTATCTCTTCAAGAACCTCATAGTATCTATCTTCTGCCTTTTGCTCCTTAAGTTGAGAAACTAGGTTTGATAGCATTCCACCTGGTACCTGATATAAAAGAGTTTTAATATCAACACCCATAACCTTTGGATTAAGTAAGCCTGAATCTAGGGATTTATCCCTGATAGGACGGAAATAATCCGCTATTTCTGCCAGTAGATTTTGGTCAAAGCCTGTATCATAAGGTGTTCCCTTAAAGGTTTCAACAAGGACCTCTGTAGCTGGCTGGCTAGTTCCCATAGCAAATGGTGACATAGCCGTATCTATTATATCACAGCCTGCCTCAATTGCCTTCATATAAGTCATAGCTGCCACACCACTGGTATAGTGAGTGTGAAGATTAATAGGTATGTTAACAGCATTCTTAAGAGCAGTTACCAACTCTGTAGCTGCATAAGGAACTAATAAACCTGCCATATCCTTAATACATATGGAGGATGCGCCAAGAGATTCAATAGCCTTTGCCATCTTTACGTAATAATCTATGGTGTAAGCATCTCCTAAGGTATAGCTTATGGCTATTTGTGCATGACCATTTTCCTTATTTGTAGCCTTAACTGTACTTTCTAAATTCCTAATATCATTTAAAGCATCGAATATACGAATTATATCTATACCATTTGCTAAGGACTTTTGAACAAAATATTCAACTACATCATCAGCATAATGACGGTATCCTAATATGTTCTGTCCTCTAAATAGCATCTGAAGCTTTGTATTTTTAAATCCATCTCTAATCTTTCTTAATCTATCCCATGGATCTTCCTTAAGGAAACGTAAGGAAGCATCAAAGGTAGCTCCACCCCAACATTCAACGGAATGATAGCCCACTTTATCCATTTTTTCGATTACAGGAAGCATCTCTTCTGTTGACATTCTTGTAGCAATCAAGGACTGATGTGCGTCACGAAGGATGGTTTCTGTTATTTTAACCGGTCTTTTTGCTTGTTCAGCCATTCATTTACCTCCTGTTTATTATAAAAACATAATTGAAATATGTTTATCCGAATATTGCCAAAAATGTTCCCGCCGCTACTGCAGTTCCAATTACACCTGCCACATTAGGACCCATAGCATGCATAAGCAAGAAATTCGTAGGATCTGATTCAGCTCCTACCTTTTGGGAAACCCTAGCCGCCATAGGAACTGCAGATACTCCAGCAGAGCCTATTAAAGGATTTATCTTTCCTCCACTAAGCTTACACATTAATTTACCAAATAAAACACCACTAGCTGTTCCAAAAGCAAAAGCAACAAGTCCTAGACCAACTATTTTCAAAGTTGATAATTTTAGGAATGCTTCTGCACTTGTGGTTGCACCTACTGACGTTCCAAGAAGTATAACAACAATATACATTAAGGCATTGGATGAAACATCTGTTAATTGACGTACAACACCACTTTCGCGGAATAGGTTACCAAGCATTAGCATACCAATCAGTGGGGCAGTGTCAGGTAAAATAAGTACAACAATTATAGTAACAACAATAGGGAATAAGATTCTCTCTAGTTTTGAAACAGGCCTTAATTGTTCCATCTTAATCTTACGTTCCTTTTCAGTGGTGAGTAACCTCATAATAGGTGGCTGAATAATCGGAACCAATGACATATAAGAATATGCCGCCACAGCAATGGGACCTAATAGTTCTGGTGATAATCTACTAGCTAAGAATATTGATGTTGGTCCATCTGCACCACCAATTATTGAAATGGATGCTGCCGCTCCATCTGTAAAACCAAGTAAAATCGCTCCAAAATAAGCTGCATATATTCCAAATTGAGCTGCTGCTCCTAATAAAAAACTGGAGGGATTGGCAATTAAGGGACCAAAGTCAGTCATAGCTCCTACACCTAAGAAAATAAGGGATGGCCATATACCATACTCATCACCAATATAGAAATAGTGTAAAAGTCCACCAGCTACTGTATCTCCGTTAGCATTTACTGTTGGTTGTGCCATAATACCAGGAAACAAATTAACCAGTAGCATACCAAATGCTATAGGAATAAGCAAAAGTGGCTCATAGTCCTTTTTTATTGCTAGGTATAGAAGTCCGCAAGCAACTATAATCATAATTACGTTTTTGTAGGTAATACTAGAAAACCCTGAAGCTTCTATTAAGCTTACAACTGTATTTTTTAAATAGTCCATTTTT
>JAAYRC010000115.1 GCA_012518975.1 Clostridiales bacterium | reverse complement strand
TTATATTGCTTTATATTTTGAAATATATTTGATTAATTGCATAGATGGAAGTTAGTAAAGGGCCTTAAAGCTTTGATTTACCCAACAAATCTTCAAAAAAGTCTGGGTAAGAAACTGCTACACATTCTGGATCAAGGATATTAGTTTCACCATCAGCAGCCAGCCCTGCAACTGCAAAAGACATGGCTATTCTATGGTCTAATTTACTGTCGATATCAGCACCATGAAGAGGTCTTCCTCCATTAATAATCATTCCATCTTCGGTTGCTGTAATATCAGCACCCATATTAGTTAGGTTATTTACCATAACTTCTATGCGGTTAGATTCTTTGACTTTCAATTCTTCAGCATCTTTTATAACTGTTTTTCCTTCAGCAAAGCAGGAGAGTACAGCAATTATTGGGATTTCGTCAATTAAGCTTGGAATGATACTTCCGCTGATTTCTATTCCTTTAAGATTGCTATGCTTAACAAGGATATCTGCTGACCTTTCGCCTCCATCATTTTTGATGTTCTCAAGTCTTATATCTGCCCCCATCATATGACATACATGAAGTATACCGTCACGAGTCGGATTAATACCTACATTTTTAATTAAAAGCTCAGAGTTTGCTACTATCAAGGCGGCAACTATAAAGTATGCAGCAGATGAGATATCTCCTGGGATAGTAACTTTTCTGCTTGTAAGTCTTGGTCTGGGTTGGATGGAAACTGTGTTGTCAGATACAGTTACCTGGCCTCCAAATTCAGAAAGCATGAGTTCTGTGTGGTTCCTAGAAACAAATGGTTCGGTAACCTTGGTTTCTCCATCAGCATATAGACCTGCAAGAAGGATAGAAGACTTAACCTGTGCTGAGGCTACTGGTGAGTTATAATGAGTAGCCTTAAGTCCATTTGCTTTCCTTCTTAAATTCTTATCCTCTGTCTTAATATTATTAGAGGTATTTATTTTTAAAGGAGCGCATCCATTAGAATTTACGCTTTCTATATCTGCCCCCATCTGCCTTAATGGAGTAAGAATTCTTCCCATAGGCCGCTGTCTAATAGAGGCATCACCAGTTATTGTAGATTTAAACTTCTGTCCTGACAAAATGCCCGATAAGAGTCTTATAGTGGTACCGCTGTTGCCTACATCAAGTATATCCTTTGGAGGCAAAAGACCATCTAAGCCTTTACCATGTATGGTTACCCTACGATTATTAGCATCAAGTTCAATAGGAATACTGAGTTTCCTAAAACATGTGATAGTTGAAAGGCAATCATCTCCTAATAGGAAATGGTCTACTTCTGTTTTTCCTTGGGCTAGTGACCCCAGCATGATAGCTCTATGAGATATTGACTTATCTCCTGGAACGGTTACACTTCCCTTTAATGGACCACTTTTTTTAATAATCATATCTATTCTCCTCAAAACATTAGATATATAATCAACCACTTATGGTATTAATTATCTATCATATATATGGTAATTGTGCTTAGTTAGTAATGCTTTTGCGGCTTCTTCAGAGGATTCGTCATAAAATTCAATATGAAGGACCCCCTCTTGAAATTCTCTGTTATGAATAATTCCAATATTTTTTATGCTTATCTGATTGTCAGCAAGTAGACTGGCTATACTTGCTATAGCTCCTGTTTCATCTATAACATCCAGATATATTTCAAATATCCTGTGAATAAGGCCAAGTGATTTATTTGGAATACTATTTCGGTACTCTCCAGCCCTATCAAACATTTGATATAGATAATCTCCATTCATTTGTAGTAAGGCATCGGAAGCAAGCTGTAAGGCGTTGATATAACGATCTAGAATACTTTTAATCACCTTGGAATTGGTTAGACAAATGTTTTGCCACATTTCAGGAGAGGATGAGGCAATTCTTGTTATATCCTTAAAACCTCCAGCAGCTAGCTGTTTCATTATTTCAGAATCATCGTCTGATTCTCTTATAAGGTTAACCAGTTGAGCAGCAATGATATGGGGAAGGTGACTAATTGCGGCCGTAATTTCATCATGCTCATATGGGCCCAAGATAATAGGAATTGATCCTATTATTTTTACAAGCTTATTTAGAGTATTAAGTTTTTCACTTGGTGTTTTATCAGTTGGCGTAAGGATATAATAAGCATTCTCTAATAGGATGGCATAGGAGTTGCTATATCCTGTTTTTTCAGAGCCTGTCATAGGGTGACCTCCTATAAAGACCTCTTCCATCCCTAATTCATATACTGCTTCATGGATATTACCTTTTACACTACCTACATCAGTTATAATACATGAGGGCTTTATTATGGGCTTTAGTTTGGCCAAATATAAGATATTAGCCAAAACTGGGGCACATAGAAAGATAATATCGCAGTCTGAAAAGCCTTCTGTAAGATTATCTGTTACATGATCAAGTATTCCATCTGATAGGGCTTCCTTTAAATCGCCACTGGGAGGATTCTTATGATAATTATAGGCGTATACAAGGGTTTTAGGATAAATGGACTTAATTGCCCTAGCTATTGATCCCCCGATTAGTCCAAAGCCTATAAATCCTATAGTATTAATCTTGCTATTGATAAAGTCACATTCATTATCCTTCATATATTACTCATCCTCCAACTATCTATTTGTAAATTATCTTGAATTATTTTATATTATTATAGTCTTTTGCCCATTAATTTAACAAGTGGAACAAGCTCATTTGTTAGGTCTTCAAATTGCTCAAAGGTTAGAGATTGAGGACCATCACTTAAGGCGTTGGAAGGATCAGGATGGGTTTCTATCATAAGTCCGTCTGCTCCAGCAGCTACTGCCGCCATTGAAAGTGATTTCACATAAGCTCTTACACCTGTAGCATGGCTAGGATCTACTATTATTGGTAGGTGACTTTTAGATTTTATAACAGAGACCGCGCTAATGTCTAAAGTATTTCTGGTGGCAGTCTCGAAGGTTCGGATTCCACGTTCACAAAGTACTACATTGGGATTACCTTCAGCAATAATGTATTCAGCCGCATTTAGCCATTCATCGATGGTGGCTGAGAGTCCACGTTTTAGTAGTACTGGAACACCTGTTTTTCCTGCTTCCTTAAGGAGGTAGAAATTCTGCATGTTTCTTGCACCTATCTGTAGCATATCTACATATTTTACAGCAGATTCTATAGCACCAAGGCTTGTTACCTCACATATTACTGGTAGGCCTGTTTCCTCTCTGGCTTCCTTCATATAGGATAGCCCCTCTTCCTCTAATCCTTGGAATGCATAAGGGGATGTTCTTGGCTTATAAGCTCCTCCACGAAGGATTTGGGCCCCTGCTTTTTTTATAGCGTGGGCAGTTGCAAGTAGTTGTTGCCTACTTTCTACAGCACAAGGACCTGACATAATTACAGTGGTATCTCCACCTATGGTAACATTTCCAACTTGAACCCTAGTTGGTTCAGGATGAAACTTCTTATTGGCAAGCTTGTAGCTTTCTGTTACAGGAACAATCTTATCTACATCCTCATAGATCTCTAGGTTTTGATCCATAAGCATTGCTTTATCGCCGACTACACCTATAATAGTTACCTGGTGGCCATCGGATATATGTGCATATAAGCCCTTTTCTTCAATTATGGACTTAACTTGTTGTATAGATTCTGCTTTGGCATTTGGCTTCATTACAATAATCATGATAAAACTCCTTTCAAGTTTTTGCTTGATAGGTAACTGCAAAATTCACACTTGATTATAAAGTAGGGTTTCGTAATTACCTATTATTACTTGCAATCGATTATACTCTGAATACATATCCTTGTCAATACTGCA
>JAAYRC010000114.1 GCA_012518975.1 Clostridiales bacterium | reverse complement strand
CCTGACAGATATGTTCATTATGAGGGTGAGGCCCATGAAACAGGAGGCCATAAAAATGATACCTCCATGCTTGAGATAATGAGTCGCATGTACGAGCATCCAGATAATATAGAGAAAATTGTTACAAATCCCAAATTTGACAAAGCCTTTATGCTATGTGAGTGTTGCCATGCCATGGGAAATGGCCCAGGAGATATTAAGCAATACTTTGATCTAATGGACAAGTATGATAACTTCATAGGTATGTTCATCTGGGAATGGTGTGACCACGGAGTATATATGGGAGAGACAGAGGGTAAGTCAAAATATGGTTACGGAGGTGATTTTAACGAGAAATTTCATGACGGTAATTTCTGCATGGACGGCCTAGTATACCCTGATAGAAGGCCCCATACGGGATTATTAGAATATAAAAATGTCATAAGACCAGTACAATCAGAAAAAGTGGAGAGAAAACCTTATACATTTATATTTCATAACAAATATAGCTTCCTTGCAATAGACGGATGGATGGGTATCCGATGTGAGCTACTTGTTAACGGTGAGGCTGTACAGATAAATGACCTTATACCAAATATTGAGCCTCTTTCCTCAACAGAAATTACATTTGAGTTTGACAATCCCAAGGAAGGCTTAGTATCTCTTGTGTTTACCTATTATCTTATAGAAGATTTTAAGAATATAAAAGCTGGAAGTGTTATGGGAACAGAACAACATGAAATCTGCTCCAGAGAGCCCGATTGGAGAAAGCATCTTGGACTAAATATTATAAAAAAAACAGAAATCAGCTTAGAACAGAATGGTAAACACCTATATATAAAAGGCCAAGACTTCTCCTGTAGCTTTGATATGCTTCACGCTGCCTTCACAAGCCTAAAGCGAGGACAGGAAGAACTACTTACAAAACCCTCAGAACTTAATATATGGCGGGCACCCATGGACAATGACCGACCTATGGAGGGTATTTGGCGAGATGCTGGCTATGATCTAGTTACTACTAAGGTATATGAATGTAATGCAAAGGCTAATAAAGACCTAGTCACCATACAAGCTAGGATTGGACTAGTACCCTTTGGTTATGAAAGTATTATCAAAGCTGATATGGATATATCCATAAGAGCTGACGGAGCCATAGATATTATGATAAAAGCTATAAAATCCAATAAAGACCTGCCTTTCCTTCCAAGATTTGGCCTACGTTTATTCCTAAAAAATGAGCTTGAAAATGTTACTTACCTTGCCAATGGACCTATGGAAACCTATGTGGATAAGCATATGGCTAGTACTAAGAGACGCTTTAATGACCATGTTGCTAATATGCACGAGGATTATATAAGGCCTCAAGAAAATGGCAGTCATATTGGAGGAGAATATATCATCCTTTCTGAAGGGGATATTAAAAAGCTTGCAGTAATAAAGAAAAACAGACCATTTACCTTTAATCTTTCCCATTACACCCAAGAAGAATTAGAGAAAAAGTCTCATAATTATGAGCTTGTAGAATCTGGATCTACTGTACTATGCCTAGATTATATGCAAAGTGGATGTGGGTCAGCAATATGTGGACCGCCACTAGCAGAAAAATGGCGGCTTAATATGAATGAGTTCGAATTTGAAATTCAGTTACTACTTTTATAATAATAAACCTTATTAATAAAGCCTGAAAGCAT
>JAAYRC010000113.1 GCA_012518975.1 Clostridiales bacterium | reverse complement strand
TTTTACTGCATCCTCCTATAAAAAAAATGCATATAAGAAAGATGAGAATTCTAATACCCCTTAAGCCTCTATATCCCATATTAATCCTCCTCTATTACATGGATTTCAAGATAATCAAAATCTATAGGCTCCATGAAATTATCCTGAACAAACCGGGTCTTATCATGCCTTTTAAAATCAGCTATTGTAGAGTCTAACCATATTGGTTTTGATAGATCATACTCGCGACAGATTTCATCTATTGCGGCAAATATTTTCTGGGTCCTTCTTAGTTCTGTGCTATCATTACATACAACCATATCCTTTATCATTCTGTTATCCTTAAATATCTTTGCCCATAAACGAAACATATTAAATCCCCTCTATATCCTTGCGTATTATTTACCATACGTATATAATAATATATATATTTTGTTGTTTTTAATAAATTTTAAGATCTGACTTTAGTACTCCGTTCTATTATATCGGAAGTGACTTGAAATTTAAAGTATCAATATAGGATAGAAGGTATAAAATGACTGGAAATGAGCGAAGAGAAAAATTAATACAGATCATAAGAGATAGGACTAAACCCATATCTGGTGGAGAACTAGCTAAAATGTTAGGCGTAAGCAGGCAGGTTATCGTTCAAGACATAGCTTTGCTTAGGGCATCTGACTTTGATATTATATCAACAACCAAGGGATATATGCTCTATCAGACCGAAGATAAGAAAATAAAACGGGTCTTTATGGTAAAACATTCTACCAAAGACATTGAAGATGAGCTATGTACTATTGTAGACAATGGGGGAAAGATACTTGATGTCCATGTGGTTCATGAAATTTATGGCCAGATAGTTACCGAGCTTATTATTAGAAACCGTAGTGATGTCTATGATTTTGTAGAAAAGGTTAGAACGAAAAAAATCGTTCCATTAAAGGAACTTACTGCAGGAACCCATCACCATACTATAGAGGCAGACAGTGAAGAAACGCTTAATAGGATAGAAGAAGCCCTTAGAAGAAAAAATTATCTTATTTAATAACATAAATATCTACATCAAAGAAAGGACATGCAAGTCGAGGCAAGTCCTTTCCTTTTTTCTAATCATTTTAGAATTCCTTAACGTAAATACAGCATAGGGTTTTCTGTTTGTTCATCCTTAGTCACCATAAAATATAGGTTGCTACCTTCTATGGAGTAGTACTTTGTAGGCTTGTTGATTTTACCTATAAGTTGTCCCTCAGATAAAACATCACCTATTTTATGATTAACATCTGCCAACTGACCATATAGGAGAGAGAATCCATCTCCAATATCTGTGGTAACCGTTAGACCTGTTACCGGATCATCATATATGTCAGTTATAATTCCTTTTGCCGCTGCCTTAACCTCTGTACCCACCTCAGCATCTATAATAATTGCCGGGTTAACCTTAAACTGCATAAGTGTAGCATGATAGACTAAGTGGTCCATACTGTAATTCATAATGACATTACCTTCTACAGGCCAAAGAAGACCCTGGTCCACGTCAAAACTAAGAGAAGGTATACGCTCAACTGTAGCCCCTGCTGTCTGTACCACTGGAGCCTCTTCTTTTGTCTCCCCTTCTACATCTGCTACTGGAACAAGCTCTTCATTTTCAGCAAGCTCAATTCCATCCTCTTCCGCTTCTGTATAAACATCAAACTCTAGAAGACTGTCATTATCAGCGACATCCTGACTGCTCCCATCTACATCTGGTTCATCAACAAGCTCATTATTAGCAAGCTGATTAGATGCATCGTTATTATCAGCCTGAAGATTATTATTATCTTCAGCTACTATGTTATTATCTGGTTCGTTTAGGTCCACATGATTTTCACCCTCATTTCCTTTATTTGAAGATAAATTAGAACCTAGTATTGCTACTGCAGCTATAGCGATAATACCGACAAATAATAACACATAATAACCCTTACTTTTGAAAAACTCAGCTAAACTGTTTTTTTTCACTGTTATCACCTCTAGATATATTCTTCTCTGATATTAATTTATTTATTCCTAAGTCATTTACTTGGCTTCAAAATTTTTGGCCTAATAAATATCCCAACTTATTTCTTTAATATTTCCAAATCGTCATATTTTAATCGTATTTATATAAGTAATTCTTGACTTTTTTGCTAGCATTTAATCATTTGTAATATAATTTCGCTGTGTCCCATTAATAAAAAGCATTTACTATTGCATAAAAAAAAGCCGTATACGGATATATGTGTCCGTATACGACAATTTATACTATTAATCAAACATATTATAAAGTTTTATTCAAGCTAACTATCATTTAAATATAATTAGATAATTAGGATTATTATACTTGTGTTTATAAGTTTTGATTGGCAAATTCACCGATTTTTTTATCCATAGTAGAAATATGCTTTGTTAGCCAATCAATAACCATCTTATTGGCATTAATTATAACTAGCAAATTTCCGCCGGAGGTCTTGTAATTCTCACGCAGGTCTGACAATTGGGCGATAAAAGCACTATGGGCCTTTCTTTGCTGTTCATATTCAGGGTAATTAATTTCGCGCATGTATTTTTCCTCATCTGCGAAATGCTCTTTTGTATAACTATCAAGAAATTCTAATAGTTCGCCTATGTACTGCTTACTCTCCTTGTTCCTTCCTGCTTCAAAAAGCTTCTCTGCTTTATCAAACCAGGTCTTATGTTGTTCGTCAATACGATCAACTCCAACAGATAAAGATGGTGTCCATGGCATATTATATACCTCCTGTTTGTATTATAGTTGTTTTAATTCTACTATATAAATATTAGATAGTCAACTTTACCGCCTTTTCGTCGATCCTTCGAACTAGGCTGTGAGTATAAGCATCGAAATATTTGAGCCAGAAGCCATAAGCCATCGGGTTTATGCTTTCAAAATCCACACCAAGTCTCGTGTATCCCTTCGTTTTCAGATTTTTTATCAGCATGCTTAGCAACCTTTGATTCAAACCTTTACCCCGGTGTTCAGGTAAGCAATACGCCCCTTTGACATGCAAGTATCCCGGCGTGTCCTGAATAAAAGTTTCACCATCAAGCTCTGCCCTGATAAATGCCACAGGCTGTCCATTTCTATATATCTATAAATAAATGAAACGACTAGCATCAGTACCCATACTATAATGATCCATACCACATCACTATACTTATCACTATAGGTAGCACAATTATCCCATACCATATGAAAAGTAATAATCGGTATAATTAATTTAATGTTTTCATAAACAAGCGCAAACACAATTCCAAAAAGGGTAAGCATATCTTGTACCGATTCCTTTCACATGATAAAATAAAGTATGTTTTACAATAAATTGGTCTGAAATACTAATATACAAAGAGGGAGCAATATGGGACATATTCTTATAGTTGAAGACGAAAAATCGATAAGCGACCTGATCTTAATGAATTTAGAAATGGTTGGTTATACAGCCGTTCAGGCTTTTGATAGTAAAGAAGCCCTTGCCTTGGTAAAGGACCAATATTTTGATCTCTGTTTATTGGATATAATGATACCAGGACAAGATGGTTTTCAATTAATTGACAAATTTAAAAGGCTTTCTATCCCAGTAATATACCTTACAGCCAAAGACTCCCTTGCTGATAGGGTAAAGGGACTAAATTTAGGTGCAGAAGATTACATAACCAAGCCTTTCGAAACACTTGAGCTATTGGCACGAATTGATGTTGTTATGCGAAGATATGGTAGGTTAAATACAAACTTCACCTATAAAGATGTAGTATTTAGCCTGACAGAACGTTTAGTTCGAAAAGGAGGCAAAATTATAGACTTAACCGCACAGGAATATGCCTTACTGGAGGTTCTTATACAAAATAGAAATTTGGCCTTATC
>JAAYRC010000112.1 GCA_012518975.1 Clostridiales bacterium | reverse complement strand
TTAAGTCTTCTACCTTGTACTCTCGAATCTCTTTCTCATCATTTTCAAGGGTGACAATAACCTTAACTAGCTGTTTTAAAACACTGACGCTCTGAACCTCTCCCTTAAGTTTATCAATAGTTGTAACATAGTCCCCCACATCCGGAAGCTTAGCATTGAGTACCTCATAAGCCTCTTGTTCATTCTTTAGACAGCACATTAATCTACCACATACTCCAGATATTTTAGTAGGATTTAGAGAAAGATTCTGTTCCTTAGCCATCTTAATTGACACTGGTGCAAATTCGGATAAATGTGTGTTACAGCAAAGTGTCCGTCCACATATTCCGATACCACCAACAATTTTTGTTTCATCTCGAACCCCAATCTGCCTAAGCTCAATCCTTGTTTTAAATACTGATGCCAAATCCTTAACTAACTCCCTAAAATCAATCCTTCCATCTGCGGTAAAGTAAAACAACACCTTGTTATTATCAAATGTATACTCAGAATCTATAAGCTTCATTTCTAGACCATGCTTTTTTATCTTTTCAAGGCATATATTAAATGCTTCCCTTTCCTTTTCTTTATTCTTTCTTTCTATTTCATCATCCTCAGGTGTAGCCCTACGGATAACTGGCTTTAGAGGCTGGATTATTTTATCATCCTCTATATTCCTACGGCCTAATACAACTTTACCATATTCTATTCCCCTAGCAGTTTCAACAATAACATTGTCCCCATTTTCTATATCTCTATCTGCAGGGTCAAAATAATATATCTTGCCTGCTTTACGAAATCTTACTCCAATAACATTAACCATTGCTATTCTCCTTTATACTAAGTAGCATTAACTCAATAGTAATATCAAAATTAACATTAGACTTTAGTTTAGCCTTAGCTTCTTCCATAGACTTAATAATATTTTCTATTCTCTCATAACTCCTGATGCTGGCTTGTTTTTTTATTATCCTATACTCTTCCTTGAATAACAAGAGATTGGGGTCGCTAGTTGCCTTAAGCATAAGAATATCCCTAAACCATAGCATCATCAAATCAATATAATCATCTATCCAGGCCTTATTTTCTGAAATCGTCTTTATGCCTGATATAATCTCATGAAGCTCCATTTCATCAATATATCTTAGAATATGAAGGATGTCCTCTTTCCTGTTCTCAAACTCCTCAGATGATGCATACCTTATTGCCTTACCTACGTTCCCGCCACTAAAGCCTGCCGCTATCTCAGCCAAATAATCTGGAATATGATGCTTTAACATTAAGTATTCCTTTATCAGTTGCCTATCTACGGGCTTTAGATCAAAAACAACACATCTTGAAAGAATGGTTGGTAATAGGTTTTGTATACTACAAACTAGCAAAATAATAATTGCATATTGGGGTGGTTCTTCAATTGTCTTTAATAATGCATTTTGTGCATTTTCAGTCATTTTATCCGCAGAAGGTATAATGTATATCTTATAGGGGCTCTGGTAAGGCTTTATCTGAACATCCCCATTAAGCTGAATTCTAATATCATCCACACCTATGCTGGCTTTTTCATGTCTTATCCACATAATATCTGGTTGATTCCCACTATCAGACTGCATACAAGACTTACACTTATTACATGGTTCTATTCCCTTCTCTATACATTGTAGGGTTTTTGCAAAGGCCGAGGCAAGAGCTTTCTTACCCATTCCTTCTTCTCCATGAAAAATATAAGCATGTGAAATCTTATTTGCGCCAATAGCATTATGCAAATGATTTATAATACTGGACTGTCCTATTATTTCAGAAAAATTAAGCATATAACCACCTCTATCTTAGTAGGCAAGGATAAGCAACTAAGTCAATATATCTATTAACAATCCTCTAATTTCATCTATCTTGTTTAAAATTAAAATATGGTCTTTTTCGTCCTTAACAAGTTCTTTTGCAAGCTGGTCAAGCTCTTCATTAACTAATTTTATCATAGTATAGACTCTGTGCCTGCCCTTTCTATCAAGAAAGTTTTCTCTTGTAAACTTATGAGACCGGCTAACTATTTCATTCATAAACTCCCGAATCATCTCTCTATAACGCTTCATATCTCGTACATCCATACGCTTACCAAGCTTTTTTCCCTGGGCAGATATCTCTTCAAGCATAAAATTAAGCCTTGCCTGAAGATTCTGATCTTCAATATGAGAAATCAAGGTAAACTTAAAGGAGCCATCCGTTTCTTGCACCGGAGGCTTTGGAGTAGTTTGATTCACCTGCTGCATCTGATTTACCTTAATATCCATATAATTTCACCTCTTCTATAAGCTTATACTTAATCATTACTTTTATCATTAGATGACAAAAATTTCTAATAATGATTAAATAGCTTAGTGTGATTATATCATAAACAACTTAAATTTACAGTATATTTTTCCTTCTTTTAATATCGTCAACAATTTCTTTTAGGCAGATATCGATATCAATATTTTCATATCGCTTGTTAATTTCATAAGCTTCTATATTCTCCTGTGAAAAATCCTCATCATCTGCAAGAAATCTTCTGCATAGCTCTGCATATTTAGGCTCTTTTTGTATCTGCTCTCTACGAAGAGCCCTCATTAAGCGAATTCCGTCCTCTACCTCTATATATATAGGTATTACTCTATCACGTCCAAAGTATTCTCTAATTTGTCCATAGCTCTGTAAGGTTCCAAGCATAATATAATCCGACTTATTTAGGTCAATTTGTCCATCATCAACAGTAAAATAGTGCCACTTCCCATGAATGGTATTATAGGTCCTATGTTCTATAACCTTATTTTGCTTTTTTAATTCATCTAGTCTGGTTTCATCAACAAAATAATATTCTACCCCTTCTTGTTCTGACACACGTATAGGCCTGGTGGTATACATTACGACTGTTTTTAATTCTAGTTCCTTATACTCCAATAGCCTTTTAAAAATAGTATCCTTACCACTTGCACTCTTACCCATAATAATATATATTTTTGACATTTGTCTTTACCCTTTCCATTACAAACTATAAAAAATTATAGCTAATATGAAAAAGCCTCAACTATATTTTTTAGAATTTAGTTGAGACTATATCCATCACTATTGATTATTGTATAATATTTGCCCTTAGCATTAAAGCTGCTTTTTCTTGCTTTTGCTTGTACATTTTAGTATCAGCCAAATTCAGGCTTTCTTCAATTGTAGAGTTATGATTTGGCGCGACTAGGCTCCAGCCATAGCTTACATACACACTAAACTCATGATCAGAATTTTGATTAAAACTATTAAGTTCTCCAATAAATCTTCTTATAAATCGTCGAGCCTTTTTTTCATCATACTCTAGTCCGACAACTATAAATTCATCTCCTCCAAAGCGTACACATATTTCATCATCATCTGCGGCAAACTCCAATGCCTTAGCTACTGCTTTTAGTGCAATATCTCCACCAGCATGACCATAATTATCATTAATCATTTTTAATTTATCTAAATCGGCTGTAAGTATCATAAGCTTTGCCTTTTTTTCAATACTCTGCTTTAGATACTTTTCACCTAGAATCTGAAGACCCCTTCTATTATATAAACCTGTCAGTTCATCTCTGATATACATATCCTCAAGCTTATAGACAAGTCTGCTTAATTCATTATGTACCCTGATGTTTTCCAATACATTACTTACATTTATCATCCATGTCTGAAAAGAAAGCATATAGGTTTTTATTTCATTAAAAGCTATTGCTACATATCCAAAGCTTACACCTTGATTGTGTAGCATAGTAAAAAAATAAATTAAAGGTTTATCATCAATAAACTGCGGAGGTATAAGATTTTTTTTGGAAAAGCTGATCTTACCGTAGTCTGTAAAATCCTTTATTCCTACCTCCATAATCATTTCATCATTATCTAGGTACTGGCTATTATCCTCATCCTTACTTAAGGACTGCCAATTCTTAAACAAACACATATAGAAATCAGTAAAACCCTTGTTTTCATATACATAATGACGTAAACGGCTGTTCATTTCCTCCTGTGTAGTTATTCCTGTTAAGTTTGCTGACATATAAGCATTTCTGACTAATTCAGTTTGAAGATCTTCAACTATTCTAAAGTAAGGTCTGTTAGATTTAGGCTTTGGATCCCTCTTATACTCACAACCACAGGATTCTCTAAATATTGTCTTAGTTGGTAAATAAGAATTTTTTTCCTCCTTTAGACCTTGGAGGATACGGTCTATTTTGTCCACGGACTCTTTTCCCATTTCTCTAAATGGAGCCTTTACTGTTGTTAGAGCTGTTTTATATTCGGTAGCTTCTGCAATATCATCACAACCGGATACAGCAATATCTTCTGGTACAGATATTCCTCTTCGCTCTAATTCTTCTGTTAATGTTATTGCCATATAATCATTAGCACAAATAATGGCTTGTGGCATAGGGAGATGACTATTTAGCCAGTATCCTGCTGCCATTTTCCCTTTTACTTTCCAAAAGTCTCCAAAGTATATCCGTTCATTTTCTATAGGTATGTTATATTCTTCTAATACCCTTTTATAGCATTCAAGTCTCCTTATAGAGTCAGGATGTTCCTCTGGACCTGCTAAAAAGTTGAGTCTTGTAAATCCATGCACCTCAATAAAGTGCCTTATTATTTCTTCAAGTACTTTTGTATCATCAATAAGTACATTATAATATTCATCAATTGGTCTTCTTACACTTACTACTGGACAATTACTTCTTGTTTTTATATGATTTAAAATACTCTCCTTAAGCCCCTTAATAACAAGTATATCAGTAGCAATAATGATACCATCTAGATTCTCATAGCAAGGCAAGTCTGCAATCCTACTCTCACCCTTATCTATTACCTCAGACGAGTACCCACCAAAATTCGTAAAATAAGCCACATTATAATCAAGCTCCTTAGCACGGGTTGAAATTCCATTGCAAAGATGCTGCTGATATTCATAATTTAATTGTGAAATAAATACGCCTATTGTTTTCCTACCGTTGAAAAACACATGGCATTCTCCTTAATAAAATAATATAGTTTGTAACTAAATTCAAACACTAATCTAGTC
>JAAYRC010000023.1 GCA_012518975.1 Clostridiales bacterium | reverse complement strand
TGAACACACACAATCAATTATGAAAAAGGAACAGTGAAAAGGGAGAACGATGATCTATGGGCAATTTTTTTAATTTGGACAATCCATTATTTTCAATACTAAATAAAATATGTGATATGTTATTTGTAAGTATTATATATATTATCCTTTGCTTACCTATTTTTACAATAGGTCCTGCAACTACCGCTTTATATTACGCTGTTGTAAAGGTTATAAGAAGAGAGAGAGGTTATATTTCTAGGGAATTTTTTAGGTCATTTAAATTGAATTTTAAAAGGGGGACTATTGTAGGTCTTGTACTTACACTTTTGTTCATTATTTTAACCTTTGATTTGATATATGCGTATGGATTAACCGCACCTGATAGTAATAAAGGTTCATTATTAATGGGTGTATTTATAGGAATTACATTTTTGCTAGTGTGCTTTACTATATATGTACTTCCTGTTTTATCTAGATTTGATACAACAATAAAACAGCTTATTAGAACAACAGTATATATGTCCATGAGACACATGGGCTCAACAATATTAATGGTTATTGCAAGTGCTTTAGTTTATATAGCTATATATTTCTTTCAACCGGCTATTTTTATTGCTCCAGCAGCTATTACATTAATCAATTCGTTTTTGATAGAAAGGGTATTCAAAAAGTATATGCCTGAATCTGAGGGGCCTGGCGAGGAGACAGGAAAGGACGAGTGGTATCTAGAATAGTAGAACTTATATATTAGATAACCGCGAAACTCACGAAACCCACGAAACCCTTGTTTCTTGTGCAAGTCTAACATGGATCATAAGCAGGTACTCTGAGACCGTCGGTACTTAGCTGGCGTACTGAAAGCTTATGTACCGTTACGAGGCGAAGGTAGCGAGAGCGTGGCTGCCATGGTTTGTTAGACTTGCACAAGATCATAAAGTAGAGCTTCGTATTATCTATCTTATATATAAAAGTAGGGAGGAGAACATATGTCAGAAAGATTAACTGATATCTTCGGTATAGACGTATTTAGCGATGCTGTAATGATAGAAAAGCTACCGAAGAAGACCTATTTGGCTCTGAAAAAAACAATAGAAAATGGTGAAGATCTTGATCCTGGAGTTGCCGAGGTAGTAGCTAATGCAATGAAGGATTGGGCGATAGAGCATGGGGCAACCCACTACTCCCATTGGTTTCATCCTATGACCGGAATTACCGCAGAAAAGCATGATTCCTTTCTAAGTCCTACATCGGATGGAAAGATTATTATGGAGTTTTCAGGTAAAGAGTTGATTAAGGGGGAACCAGATGCATCTTCATTTCCATCAGGAGGTCTTCGTGCAACCTTTGAGGCTAGAGGCTATACAGCATGGGATTGTACCTCACCAGCATTTTTACGAGAAGATGCCTTGGGGGTAACACTATGTATTCCTACCGCCTTTTGCTCTTATACAGGTGAGGCCTTGGATATGAAAACACCTCTTCTTAGGTCCATGGAGGCTTTAAGTACCCAGGCAGTCCGTATACTTAGGCTCTTTGGCAATGAAGATGTGAAACATGTAAGTCCTTCAGTAGGTCCTGAGCAGGAATATTTTTTGATAGATAAGGCAAAGTATCTTAATCGATATGATCTTATATATTCAGGAAGGACACTTTTTGGTGCAATGCCACCTAAGGGCCAGGAGATGGAGGATCATTATTTTGGTAATATCAAGGAACGTGTAGCATCCTTCATGAAGGAATTGAATATAGAGTTGTGGAAGATGGGTGTAACAGCAAAAACCCATCATAATGAAACTGCTCCTGCTCAGCATGAGCTAGCACCGATTTATTCTACTGCAAATATTGCAACAGATCATAACCAGCTGGTAATGGAATGTATGAAAAGGGTGGCTAGTCGCCATGATCTTGCTTGTTTGCTTCATGAGAAACCCTTTGCAGGGGTAAATGGTTCTGGAAAGCATAATAACTGGTCTATGATTACTGATACTGGTCAGAACCTGCTAAAGCAGGGAAAGGCACCTTATAGTAATACACAATTTCTATTGTTTTTATCTGCTGTTATAAAGGCAGTAGATCTTTATTCAGATATTTTAAGGGTTTCAGCAGTTAATCCTGGCAATGACCACAGACTTGGAGAGGATGAGGCTCCTCCTGCAATAATTTCTGTGTTTTTAGGTTCTGAGCTTGAGGATGTCCTAAATCAACTGATGAAAAATGGAAAGGCCACAGGAAACTGTGAAAAAGTAAAAATTAATGTTGGTGTTCATTCAATCCCAGAGCTTTATAAGGATGGGGCAGACAGGAATCGGACATCTCCCTTTGCCTTTACAGGAGACAAATTTGAATTTAGGATGGTTGGGTCATCTATGTCTGTTGGAATAGTCAATACAGTAATAAATACTATTGTAGCAGATGTCCTATGTGATATGGCTGATGAGCTAGAGAAAGCTAATGATTTTAATCATGCAGTTAAAGACTTGATTAGAAGGACCATAAGTGAACATATACGAATAATATATAATGGCAATGGATATTCAAGCGAATGGGTGGAGGAGGCCAAAAAAAGAGGGCTACCTAATATGAAATCCATGGTAGATGCTATTCCAGCCTTAGTCACTGATAAGGCCATAAATCTATTTGAAAGACATAAGGTCTTATCAAAATCTGAGCTATTTGCACGTAGGGATGTTCTATATGATTCATATTCAAAGGCGATAAGTATAGAGGCAAAGACCATGATTATGATGGTTAGCGTCCAATACATACCTGCAGTAATCAAGTATACTAAGATATTGGCCGATTCAATTAATTCTATAAAAGAAGCTATGTCTGACGCAGATATATCTGTACAAGGAAAACTTTTGATGGAAGTATCCAAACTCCTGGCTGAGGCACAGACTGCCCTGGAGTCATTAAAAACTTTAATGCAGGAGGCTGAAAGCAAAACAGACTTTGGAGAAAGGGCAGAATTTTTCTATCAAAAAGTTAAGCCAGCTATGGTAGCTTTGCGAGCACCAATTGACGGTCTTGAATGCATAGTTGATAAAGAACTATGGCCAGTTCCTTCTTATGGCGAGCTTTTATATGAAATATAAGTTTTTATTTAAATACCGGGACGGAATAGGTTTATTCTATCTCGGTATTATTTTTTGTAATAGAAAACTGCTCTTTATTTTAAAACAAACAATAAAATAATCCTTGACATAGGATATTATTTGATATATATTTTGATTATCAAACTATTTGTCTTGCAAAATAAATTAATCAATGTCCTGAATTTTTTGGATATCTATAGGAGAGGATTAAATGAATAATAAATTACTAGAGATTAATAGAATACTTGTGGAGATATATGATGACATAATTAATATCGAGGAATATTCCATAAAGAATGGAGCATTTAATGATCTTTCCATAACAGAAATTCATACAATAGAGGCAGTTGGAATGTATGGGTCAAAAACTATGTCTGAGATAGCAAGTAAGCTTGATATTACTATGGGAACCTTAACAACTGCTATTGATAAGCTTATAAAAAAGGGCTATGTAGAGAGAAGTAGGAGCCAGGTGGATCGTAGAATAGTAAATGTTAGTCTTAGCAATAAGGGTAAGCTTGCCTACCGTATTCATGAAAAATTCCACTTGGATATGGTTAAGGCAATTATGAATGATTTTAATCCTGAGGAGGAAGAAATATTACTAGTTGCTTTAGATAAATTAAATAAGCATCTAAAGGATATATATAAGACCTCTAGTAATGAAATTTAGGTCAACCGATAGGAGGACATCATGATGAGTCATGTGATTATAAAGGGTACCGGTTCTTATTTACCGGAGAATGTTATGAGTAATGATGATTTGAGTAAGATGGTTGATACAAGTGATGACTGGATAAGAACTAGGACTGGTATAAGCGAGCGTAGGATTTCAACCGGAGAAAGAACGTCAGACTTAGCATATGAGGCCGGGCTAAGAGCACTAAAAAGTGCCAATCTTAAACCCGATGAGATAGATTTAATTATATGTGCAACAATTACTGCTGATTCTTTCATGCCATCCTGTGCATGTAAGGTTCAAGGAAGGTTGGGGGCTAGTCTGGCCGCCGCCTTTGATTTAACTGCCGCCTGTACGGGAATGATATATGGTATGGTCACTGCTGAGCAATTTATAAAAACAGGTATGTATAGTAATGTTCTTGTTATAGGAGCGGAGACATTATCAGGAGCCCTAGATTGGGAGGATAGGTCCACATGTGTCCTGTTTGGTGATGGAGCAAGTGCAGTAGTACTCTCACGATCAGACAGTGGAGGGGGGATTATAGGATCTAATCTGGAAGCTGATGGATCAAAGAAAAATCTTTTGACCCTTCCTGCAACCACTATGTTAAACCCATATGTGGATAAGGATATAGAGGATAAGCAGTACAAGATAAGTATGCAGGGTCAGGAAGTTTTTAAGTTTGCTGTACGGACTATTACAAGCAATATAGATTTCCTCCTGAACAAGACAGGTCTTACTAAGGAGGATATAGATTATATCATACCACACCAAGCTAATCTAAGAATTATAGAGCAAGCAGCAAAATTTTGTAAAGTACCTGTAGATAAATTCTTTATGAACCTAGATAGATACGGTAATACATCTGCCGCAAGTATCGGGATAGCTCTCGATGAGCTAGTTGCTAGTGGTAATTTAAATCCAGGTAATAAAATCATACTTGTTGGCTTTGGTGGAGGGATGACAGGTGGATCTATCCTTATAGAATGGGTTTAATGACTATTAAAAGCATTATAAACTTTAACATATAAAATAATATAACAATTAATGAAGGAGGAACTATATCATGGATTTAGGTAAGATTAAGGAGCTTGTAGCTGAGCATTTAGGAGTAGAGGTGGATGATTTAAAACCTGAGACATCTTTAAAGGATGATTTAAATGCAGACTCATTGGATTTGTTTCAGATAATCATGAGTCTTGAGGAAGAGTATGAAATAGAGATTCCCACAGAGGATACAGAAAACATTAATACAATAGGAGATATTGAGGCCTATCTAGAGAAAAGAAATGCAGACTAAGAATAAGGACAATTGATGTTGAAAATTTATTAACAGGAGTTATGAAATGAAGTCACGAATATGTGAAATGTTAAGAATAGAATATCCTATATTTCAGGGGGCAATGGCATGGATTGCAAATGCTTCCTTGGCTGCGGCAGTCTCGGAGGCTGGGGGACTTGGTATAATTGCAGGAGGAACAGCGCCTGTAGATATAATACGAAATGAGGTTAGAAAGGCTAAGGAAATGACCTCCAAGCCCTTAGGTTTAAATATAATGCTCTTAAGTCCTCATGCTGATGAAATGGCTAAGATGGCTTGTGAAGAAGGCATAAAGGTAGTTACTACAGGGGCTGGCACACCAGGTAAGTATATGGAAATGTGGAAAAGCCATGATATTAAGGTAATTCCCGTAGTACCATCAGTAGCCATTGCAAAACGTATGGTTAGAAGTGGCGCGGATGCTCTTATTGCTGAAGGAACAGAAGCAGGTGGCCATGTAGGAGAATTGACTACTATGGTCTTAGTTCCTCAAATAGTTGACGCGGTAGATATCCCTGTAATAGCAGCAGGAGGTATTGGAGACGGAAGAGGGGTAGCAGCTACATTTATGCTAGGAGCTGAGGGAGTTCAGATAGGAACTCGTTTTCTGACTGCATATGAATGTAGTGTCCATGAAAACTACAAGAAAAAGGTTCTAGCAGCTAAGGATATAGATACTGTAGTGACAGGAAGACCTACTGGACATCCAGTAAGGATTCTGAAGAATAAATTAAGCCGTAGCTTTATGCAGTTAGACCGGACATGTGCCTCAAAGGATGAATATGAAAAGCTAGGAGAAGGAGCACTAGCAAGGGCGGTTATTGAAGGAGATATAGACTATGGAAGTATAATGGCAGGTCAGATAGCTGCCATAGTAAACAGAGAGCAAAGTTGTAAGGATATAGTAAAGGAATTAATTGTAGAGGCTAATAAGCTTCTTCAAAAGGATTGGAATTAGCTTGGAGGATGACATGGAAAAGATAGCTTTTATATTTCCTGGTCAGGGGGCCCAATATATAGGAATGGGTAAAGAGCTTTACGATAATTTTCCCCAGTGTAAGGAAGTCTTTGAAGAGACTGATGAGATTTTAAAGTTCAAACTCTCAACCATGATTTTTAATGGGCCAAAAGAAAAACTTGATCGCACCGAATATACTCAGCCCGGGATTTTAACTGTTTCCATAGCTGCTTACAGGGCCTTATCTACTTATGATATTCATCCCTATGCAACTGCTGGCTTAAGCCTAGGAGAGTATTCATCACTAACAATTAGCGGAGTCTTTAGCCAATCACAGGTAATTCCTCTTGTACAAAAGCGGGGACAGTTTATGCAAAATGCAGTTCCTGAAGGTGTGGGTGGCATGTGTGCTATCTTGGGTCTGTCTGGAGATAAGATAAGGGAAGCCTGTGAAAGGGCTAGTAAGTTTGGCATAGTAGAGGTGGCTAATTATAACAGCCCTGGACAGATAGTGATAGGTGGAGAAAGTAAGGCAGTAGAGGAAGCCCAGAATATAGCTAAAGATTTAGGGGCAAAAAGATCTATTCCCCTATCGGTAAGTGCTCCATTTCATACAAGTATGCTTATACCTGCAGCCGATAATTTAAAGGAGGAACTTGATACCCTAGCCTTAGGCCCTATGAAGGTCCCCGTAATAAGTAATGTTACGGCAGACTATATTGGGGAGCTTGATGAGGTTAAGAACCTATTATACCAACAGGTAATGACTAGTGTCATGTGGGACCAGTCTATATGCAGGATGGTAGAAGATGGAGTTAGGCATTTTGTAGAGCTTGGACCTGGAAAGACCTTATCAGGTCTTGTAAAAAGAGTTGATAGGGGGCTTAACACCTATAATGTAGAGGATATGGCTTCTCTTGAAAGGACAGTTAAGGCCTTGGCAGGAGTACAATAATTATATTTAAGATTAAAAAGGAGTAGGGAATGCTTAAAGGAAAAACCGCAATAATTACAGGTGCAGGTAGAGGCATAGGAAGGGCAATTGCATTACAGTTTGCTGGTCACGGTGCCAGAGTGGTTCTTAATTATAGAAAAAGTATTAGTCAGATAGAGGAGTTACTGCAAGTAATAAAGGATTCTGGTGGTGAGGCAATTGCCATAAAGGCTGATGTCAGTATAGAGGAAGAAGCCAAGCTGCTTATTAAGGAAGCTGTTAAGGAGTTCGGAAAACTGGATATCCTAGTAAATAATGCAGGAATTAATAAGGATAATCTTCTAATAAGAATGTCTGAAGAAGAATTTGACCAAGTAATTAATATAAATTTAAAAGGAACATTTTTCTGTATGAAGCATGCTGCCCAGGTTATGCTAAGGCAGAGGTTTGGAAAAATAATAAATATTTCTTCTGTAATAGGAATTACAGGGAATATTGGTCAGTCAAATTATGCAGCCTCTAAAGCTGGAGTAATAGGTATGACCAAGTCAGTGGCTAGAGAACTGGCAAGCAGGGGAATTACTGTAAATGCAGTTGCACCGGGCTTTATCAGGACGGATATGACAGAGACCTTACCCGATAAGGTTAAGGAAGCAAGTATGGCAGCTATTCCTCTTGGTCGCTTTGGAGATTCGAGTGAGGTGGCAGGAGCTGTAAGTTTCTTAGCATCTGATATGGCCAATTATATAACAGGTCAGGTTCTACAAGTAGACGGAGGCATGATAATGTAAATCATAAACATATTTATTGTAATTAGATTAGGATTATATATTATGCAAGCTGACTTGACTGAATGGAGGGAAGACGTATGAATCATAGAGTAGTTGTAACAGGAATGGGCGCTGTAACACCGATTGGAAACACGGTTAAGGAGTTTTTTGATAATCTTAAGCTTGGAGAATGTGGTATAGACTATATTAGTAGCTTTGATACTGAGGGTTTTAGTGTTAAGCTAGCAGCTTCAGTGAAGAATTTTGACCCCAAAGCATATATGGACCATAAAGAAATAAAAAGAATGGATCGGTTTTCACATTTTGCTATTGCAGCCTCCGCTCAGGCTGTTTCAGATGCTGGGATAGATTTGGATAAGATAGATAGGGATCGCTTTGGAGTAATTGTAGGATCTGGAATTGGTGGACTTGAAAATATAGAAAAGGAATCAAAGGCCTTGGTGGATAAGGGACCACGTAGGGTGAACCCCTTGTTTATTCCTATGATAATAACCAATATGGCTGCAGGAAATATAGGAATTAAATTTGGTGCACGAGGTATCTGTACCAACGTTGTAACTGCTTGTGCTACAGGTACTCATTGCATAGGTGAGGCCTATAGAAATATTAAGCACGGTTATTCTGATGTCATATTGGCTGGTGGTACTGAATCTTCTATTACCCCACTGGGAGTTGCAGGTTTTAGCTCTCTTAAGGCCCTATCTGTTAGCAATGACCCCTTACGGGCGTCTATACCCTTTGACAAAGACAGGGATGGATTTGTTATGGGTGAAGGGGCAGGTGTTTTGCTAATTGAAGAATATGAGCATGCTAAGAAACGTGGAGCTAAAATTTATGGAGAAATAGTAGGCTATGGGGCTACATGTGATGCATATCACATAACAGCACCATCACCTGATGGATATGGCGCTGCAATGTCTATGAAGAATGCCATGAAGGAGGCAAATATAGTAGCAGAGGATATTTCTTATGTTAATGCCCATGGAACTAGTACACCTATTAATGATAGGCTAGAGACAATGGCTATGAAGCTGGCTTTTGGGGATGAGGCTTATAATATACCAATTAGTTCAACCAAGTCTATGATAGGACATTTACTAGGAGCAGCCGGAGCAGTCGAGGCGGTTGTATGTCTTAAGGCTATGGAGGATGGCTTTATACCAGCAACCATAGGCTTGACTGAGTCTGATGAGGAATGTGATTTGGACTATGTAGCCCTAAAAGGTAGACCTGCTGACTTATCATATGTTATGTCCAATAGTTTGGGCTTTGGTGGACACAATGCAAGTATAATATTTAAAAGGATGGAGGGATAGGTGTGGAGTATAATGAAATAATTGACCTTATGAAGGAGATGAAGAATACTGGCCTTAATAAGGTAAAGATAGAACAAGGGGACTTCAAGTTAGTACTTGAAAAGAATAATATACCAGCTTCAAATACTCTTCAGTCACCACCTGTATATACGACCTCGGGACTGATATATGGTAGTGATCATATTATAAATAGTAGTCAGACAAGTGAGACAGTGGCAAATAGTTCTACAGATAGTCTTCCTATGGCAAGTAATGATATAGCGGCTAATAAGTCATCAGATAAAGATATACCAGGAACAAGAAAGATTCTTTCTCCCATGGTGGGAACCTTCTATGCCCAGCCAGCGCCAGACAAACCAGCTTTTGTTAATCTTGGAGACCAAGTGAAAAAAGGACAGACTGTATGTATAATAGAGGCAATGAAGCTAATGAATGAAATTGAAAGTGAAGTAGAAGGTCAAATAATAGAGTGTTTAGTTGAGAATGAGGAAATGGTTGAATTTGGGCAACCTTTGTTTATAGTTAAATAGATCAAACTCCAAATAGTTAAGCCATAAGCTAAAATATGGGAAAACTATTACCGTTTTTATAGAAAGGGATTATTATGTTAAATGTAGATGAAATTCAAAAAATAATACCCCATCGTCCTCCTTTTCTCTTAGTGGATCGCATGGATAAGTTAGAACCCGGAATACATGGGATAGGAAGAAAGTCTGTTACCATGAATGAGCCTTATTTTGTTGGTCATTTTCCAGGAAAGGCAGTTATGCCAGGGGTTATTATCTTAGAGGCTCTTGCTCAAACAGGGGCAATAGTTATGCTTTCAGTTGAAGAGAATGCTGGTAAAATAGTGTATTTTGGTGGAATGGATAAGGTTAAGTTTAGGAGACAGGTAGTACCTGGTGATGTTTTAGTTTTAGATGTGACAATAATAAAGAGCAAGGGAGCATTTGGAGTGGGTAATGCCATTGCATATGTAGAGGATGAGGTAGCAGTAGAGGCTATATTCACATTTGTCATTGGAGATGATTCATAAGCAAGGGAAGCTTTGATTAGGTGCTTGTATTGAATGATGTATAAGGAGAATCAGATGTTTCATAAAATATTGATAGCAAATCGTGGGGAAATTGCAGTTCGTATTATCCGTGCCTGCAAGGAAATGGGTATTGAAACTGTTGCTGTATATTCAGAAGCAGATAGAGAGGCCTTACATGTATTAATGGCTGATGAGGCAGTATGTATAGGTCCTGTTAAATCGAAAGACTCTTATTTAAATATGCAAAACATCATAAGTGCCACCGTACTTACAGGTGCCACAGCAATTCATCCAGGTTTCGGGTTTTTATCTGAGAACAGCTCATTTGCTAGAATGTGTGAAGATTGCAATATAACATTTATTGGTCCAGATGCTGATACTATAGATTTGCTAGGAAGCAAATCAAAGGCAAGAGAAACCATGCAAAAAGCAGGTATTCCAGTAGTACCTGGTTCTGATGGTGAACTTGAAAGTATAGAGGAGGCTAGTAAGCTGGCCAAAGAGATAGGTTATCCGGTAATGATTAAGGCTTCAGCAGGAGGCGGGGGAAAAGGAATGCGGCCAGTATATTCAGCCTGTGATCTTGAACAGGCTATTGTTTCGGCTAAAACTGAGGCTAAGGCTGCATTTGCTGATGATAAGGTATATATGGAGAAGTTAATAATTAATCCAAAGCATGTGGAATTCCAGATTCTTGCCGATGCCCATGGGAATGTTATTCATTTGGGGGAGAGAGATTGCTCTATACAGAGAAGGAATCAGAAGCTTATGGAGGAATCCCCTTGTCCTGTTATTAGTAAGGAACTTCGGATTAAGATGGGAAATGCGGCTGTAAAGGCCGCCAAGGCAACAGGTTATGTAAATGCGGGGACTATAGAGTTTCTGCTGGATAAGGATAATAATTATTACTTTATGGAGATGAATACAAGAATTCAGGTAGAACATCCTGTTACAGAGATGGTTACTGGAATTGATATGATAAAGGAACAGATAAGAATTTCCTGTGGTGAGAGATTGTCATATAAGCAAAAGGATATTAAATTTCAAGGCCATGCTATTGAATGTAGGATTAATGCTGAAGATCCAAAAAGAGGGTTTCTGCCATGTCCTGGGCTTGTGGAGAATATCCTATTTCCTGGTGGGCCTGGTGTTCGGGTGGATAGTGCCCTCTATCCTGGTTACATGGTACCAGCATCCTATGATTCTATGCTTGCTAAGGTTATAGTTCATGGAAATACAAGGGCAGAGGCAATTGATCGTATGAAACGGGCCCTAGCTGAGCTTGTTATCGATGGCATTGAGACTAATCTTGATTTTCAGTATGAGCTTATGGAGATGGATGAAGTCTTATCAGGAGACTACCATACAGGCCTAATTGAGGGAAAGAAGTAGAATATGAGTAGAAATTTTTTTAAATCAAAGCAATATGCCACTTCAAAAATATATCGTTCAAAGCCCCAGGAACTTAGGGGTTCTGATGAGGAGAAGCCAAATGTACCACAGGGAATCATGACTAAATGCCCAGGTTGTTCTAGGGTCATCTATACTAAGCTTCTTATCAAAAACAATAGGATGTGCGAATGTGGATATTATTTTAGATTATCTGCCAACGAGCGCCTAGTAATGATTATGGACGAAGATTCATTTACCCAAATAGACCAGCAACTAACTACAAGGGACCCTTTGAGTTTTCCAGGATACTGTGATAAGTTGGTTCGACTTCAGACTCAGACAGGACTTGTGGATGGGCTGATAACAGGAAAGGGTAAAATTTGTGGTATGACCACATATATAGGAGTGATGGATGCATCCTTTTTAATGGGTAGTATGGGTACTGGAATTGGTGAAAAGCTTGCTAGGATGTTTGAAAAAGCAACTTATGAAGGGTTACCAGTTATAGTATTTACGGCATCTGGAGGAGCAAGAATGCAGGAGGGAATATTTTCTCTTATGCAGATGGCCAAGGTAAGTGCAGCTGTGGCAAAGCATAGTGAGGCAGGTAATTTATATATAACTGTGCTTACTGATCCTACTACTGGTGGAGTTACTGCTAGCTTTGCCATGCTTGGAGATATTATATTGGCTGAGCCAGGAGCTTTGATTGGATTTGCTGGCCCCAGGGTGATTGAACAGACCATAGGTCAAAAGTTACCAGAGGGATTTCAGAGGGCAGAGTTTTTGTTAGAACATGGCTTTGTGGACCAAATAGTAGAGAGAGAAAATTTGAAAGCTACTTTGGGAGCCTTTCTAAAGCTTCATCATAAGGAGGATAGGCGGAATTTATAGGAGGGTATGATGGATTTAACACCATGGGAAAAAGTGAAATTAGCACGAATGCCAATAAGGCCTACAGGGCTTGACTATATTGACTATATATTTGATGGGTTTATGGAGCTACATGGGGACCGACTATATGGTGAGGACCGTGCCATAGTTGGAGGTCTTGCTTTCCTTAATGATATTCCTGTCACTGTTATTGCACAGCAAAAGGGGCGCAATACTAAAGAAAATATTGCTAGAAACTTTTCAATGCCACATCCTGAAGGATATAGGAAGGCCTTACGTTTGATGAAACAGGCAGAAAAGTTTGCAAGGCCTATTATCTGCTTTATTGATACACCAGGAGCTTTTTGTGGTATTGGTGCAGAGGAAAGAGGGCAGGGTGAGGCGATTGCAACTAATCTGGCAGAAATGGTTATGTTAAAGACACCTATAATTTCTATAGTTATTTCAGAAGGTGGAAGTGGAGGTGCTCTGGCCCTGGGTGTTGCTGATAAGGTATATATGCTAGAGCATGCAATATATTCTATATTATCTCCTGAGGGGTTTGCTACTATACTTTATAAGGACTCTTCTAAGGCCGAGCTTGCAGCTAGTGATATGAAGCTCACAGCCCAGGATTTGTATCATCATGGTATAATAGATGGAATTATTCCCGAACCTCCAGGTGGGGCCCATAATGATCATGAATTTGTAACAAGCCAGGTAAAGGAACTTATATCTGCAGACATAGATGAGCTTCTTGGTCTTTCAGTAGATGATATGCTTGAAAGAAGATATCAGAAGTATAGAAATATCTAATGACATTTTCCTAGGTCCTTGGAGACTAGCTGTTTGAATAAAATTTATTATTTTCCATTATAAGCTATTAATGATATAATACCATATAGTATATATAGAAATGGAGGATTAATAATGGCGTTATTTCAAGTAGATCTATTCTCAAAATCCCTAGAAAGGAAAACCTGCTTTCATATGGTGATACCTAACGATGTTCCACCTATGATGATTGAAGGAAATGATAATTATAATAGAAAGATGAAGACCCTATTTTTACTTCACGGATACTCAGGCTCAAGTAACGATTGGTTATTGGGAAGCCCTGTACAAGACTTAGCTACAAAATATAATATGGCTATATTGATGCCATCTGGTGATAATAGCTTTTATCTTAATGGAATAGGTAAGGGCCGGGCATATTGTAGGCTTGTAGGAGAGGAACTTGTTGACTATATAAGAAGAACATTTAATTTAGCCATAGATAAAGAGGACACTTTTATAGCTGGGCTTTCTATGGGTGGCTTCGGAGCTATTCACACTGGCTTATATTATCCTGAGACATTTAGCAAAATAGTTGGTCTTTCGTCTGCCCTTATAATTCATAATATAAAAAACAAAAAAGAAGGTTTTGAAGATCCTATAGCAGATTACGGATATTACTATTCTTGTTTTGGGGACCTTGATAAACTTGAAGAGAGTGAGAATAATCCTGAGTATTTAATCAAAGCATTAAAAAGGGATAATAAACCCATACCACAAATGTATATAGCCTGTGGAACAGAGGATTTTCTTATAGAAGAAAACAGGGCCTTTCATAAATTCCTACAAAATGAGGATGTAGCTGTAGAATATATTGAAAGTCCTGGAACACATGATTGGGCCTTCTGGAATCATTATCTAGAGCCCTCAATAAAATGGATGCTTAGCTAATATATAGCTACATATATAATATAGGCATATTGAAGTATGTTTGTTAGCTTCAATATGCCTATATTTATTATAAAATCTAATTATGTAATAAGAAAATTCGTTCTATTACATAAACAATGAATTCATATATTATTAGTTCAGGGGTTCTTCGTCTTTGTTAACTCTCATAACCTGTCTCTTTCTAGCCATAACATCACTATCAAGGTATTCATCGTAGGTAGTAATTTTATCAATTAATCCGCTAGGAGTTATCTCCATAATGCGGTTAGCACTTGTCTGTATAAATTGGTGATCCTGTGAAGTAAACAGGGCGACACCTGGGAATTTGATAAGTCCGTTATTCAGTGACGTAATGGATTCCATATCTAGATGGTTTGTGGGTTCATCCAATATAAGAACATTGGCACCAGCAATCATCATACGAGATAGCATAACACGAACTCGTTCCCCTCCTGAAAGTACATTAAGCTTTTTAGAGCCTTCCTCTCCAGCAAATAGCATCCTGCCCATAAAGCCACGGACATAGGTAACATCCTTTTCTGGTGAAAAGGGCATTAAGAAATCAACAATGGTTTCTTCGCTATCAAAAAGCTTGGTGTTATCCTTGGGGAAGTAGGACACATTAGTTGTAACTCCCCATTTATATGTGCCTTCATCAGGCTCTATCTCCCCTGCTAATATCCTAAATAGAGTGGTTGCTGCTAGGGTGTCTGGGCCAACAAAAGCTATCTTATCCTCACGACCCACTATAAAGCTTATATTATCAAGTACCTTAACTCCGTCTATGGTTTTTGAAAGATTAGAGACAGTAAGGACCTCATTTCCTATTTCCCTACTAGGCCTAAAGTCGATATAGGGATATTTTCTACTGGAAGGACGAATATCTTCTAGCTGGATTTTCTCCAATGCTCTTTTTCTAGAGGTTGCCTGCTTAGATTTTGAAGCATTAGCAGAAAATCGTTGAATAAACTCTTGTAACTCTTTGATTTTTTCTTCCTTCTTTTTATTGGATTCTTTCATCTGCCTTACCATAAGCTGGCTAGATTCGTACCAAAAATCATAGTTTCCTGCATATAGTTGAATCTTGGCATAATCAATATCGGCAATATGAGTACATACCTTATTTAAGAAATAACGGTCATGGGATACTACAATAACCGTATTCTCAAAGTTAATTAAAAATTCCTCAAGCCAACGAATAGCCTCTAGGTCTAGATGGTTTGTAGGCTCGTCAAGAAGTAGGATGTCAGGGTTACCAAAGAGGGCCTGGGCTAGAAGCACCTTTACCTTTTCACTACCGCCTAGTTCACTCATTATTTTATAATGAAGGTCTGTATCGATTCCTAGGCCATTTAGAAGAGAGGCGGCATTAGATTCAGCTTCCCAACCGTCCATGGATGCAAATTCAGCTTCTAATTCACTAGCACGGATTCCATCCTCGTCAGTAAAATCCTCTTTAGCATAAATGGCGTCCTTTTCTTGCATAATCTGGTAGAGCCTATGGTTACCCATGATAACAGTATCTAGTACTGAAAAGCTATCGTATTTGAAATGGTCCTGCTGTAGAAAGGATAATCTTTGACCAGGAGTAATAATAATATCTCCATTGGTTGGCTCTAATTGTCCACTTAGTATCTTAAGAAAGGTGGACTTGCCTGCACCATTAGCCCCGATAATACCATAGCAGTTGCCTTCTGTGAATTTTATATTCACTTCCTCAAACAAGGCTCTCTTTCCTAATCTTAATGTTATGTTACTAGCTTGTATCATGTATAACCTCCTAGAAATTCGTTCAAATATAATCACCTTAACTATTGTATCTTAAAGTAATAATTTTGCAAGTGTTTTATTATTATATTTGTGAGATTTCTTCAAGTCTTTCTATGATAGGAAGGTGTTGGGTGCAAAGTTCTTCACAGTTTCCACATTTTATACATTCCGAAGCCTTGGAAGCGGGTATATGCCAATGGTTATTTAGGCGACCAGCCATATCATGGCCAAGTATATTCATGTTATAGGCATCCATATATTTTGGTATATCTATATCAACAGGGCAATGCATGCAGTAGCCACAGCCAGTGCAAAGATTATTTAGGGCAATACCCTTATTCTCATATTCATCATATATTTCATCTGCAGACCTTTCCTTAAGAACTTTCACAGCCTTAACAGCATCATCTACATGGTCCTTGCTTGTAAAGCCTGCTAAGGTAACAGTGATTTCTTTATGTGATGCTACAAATCTAAGGGCTGATTGAGCAACAGTAAGGTCTGACCCTTCAGTAAGATATGAGAAGGTATCAGGATTTTCGGGAATAAGTCCTCCACCAAGGGGATTCATAACCACTATTCCCATCCCATTATTATATGCAGCCTTTATGCCTGCCTGACGGAAGCGATAATTAAGGGCATTATATCCGATAAGCATACCAGAATACAGTCCAGTATCTACTACTTTTTCTAGGTCAGATCCCTGCATATGAGAGGATACGGCAATGTTACGAATCAGACCATCCTTTTTTGCCTGTTCGAAATGCTTATATAGTAAATCATTTTGTTTTTTAAAGGATTCTAAATCAAGCATGCACCAAAGATAATAAAAGTCCAGATAGTCTACCTTTAGACGTTTTAAGGATTTTTCAAGCCTGCGGTTAAAATCATCAGCTGTGGTTTTATTATCTAGGGTTCCTAGATTAACTTTAGAAGAAATATAAAAGCTATCCCTTTTTAGCTGTGAAAGGGCCATACCAGTAATTGTTTCACTTTTGTCCTGGCAGTAAAAAGGGGCAGTATCAAAATAGTTAACTCCTTTTTCATGGGCATACAATGCCACTTCTGCACACTTACCTAGATTACCAGCATTAATATCATCATCATTATATCGCATGGTACCCATGCCAATAGCGCTCACCTTAAGATTGGTTTTACCAAATTGCTTATAATACATAATTACCCTCCTATATTAAGTCAACTATAAACCAGTATAAAAATATGTAGTATCACGTCATATCAAAGATATTCTATTATATACCATTCTATGACTTTTTTCTTTGTTTGTATGGTTAGTAGTATATCATATGAGGTGATTTGCCTCAATGGACGAAACTTTTAGAACCATGTAGATATATGTACATTTATATACATATATATATGTAATATACTACATTGCTAATTATTATTGCAATCTATATAATGAAATCAAATGGTTAGAAGTTTGATAAAAAGGAGGGAACCCATTTGAAATTTTCCAATGGTTGTTGGCTACAAAAGGAAGGCACAGAAGTTTTTTCACCTGCAGAGGTTTATTTTGTTAAAAAGGACGATCAAGTCTTTGTTAAGGAATTAGGTAGTTTTTCATGTAGGGAAATAATCTTATCTGCCCCTACCCATAAAATCAACCATAGGGGTGACACCCTAGGCGGGATTAATTTAACTATTCGCATATCGTCTCCTATGGATGAGGTGTTGCGTATTAGGACTGATCATTATCTTGGAGTAAGGGAAAGAGGGCCAGGATTTGAATTAGAATATGACCTGACCCATACAATTGATGTGAATAATCAAGAGGATATGCTGATTATCCATGCAGGCAAGCTAAGACTAGAAATCAATAAAAAGACATGGAAGATGGAATACTATAGGGATAGTGAAAAAATAACCGATAGTGGTTTTAGAGACCTTGCATATGTTAAGACTGATTGGAGAGGTCTAGCATATGACAAGGGAGGTATAGACAATACCTATATGAGAGAGAGGCTATCTTTGTCTGTAGGAGAATTAATATATGGTCTAGGAGAAAGGTTTACCCCCTTTGTTAAGAATGGCCAGTCGGTAGATATATGGAATGAGGATGGGGGTACATCTACAGAGCAGTCATATAAGAACGTTCCATTTTATATATCTAATATGGGCTATGGTGTATTTGTAAATCATCCTGAAAGGGTTTCCTTTGAGATAGGCTCGGAAATGGTTAAGAAGGTTCAGTTTAGTGTGGCTGGAGAGGGATTGGATTATTTTCTTATCAATGGACCGACAATGAAGGAGGTAATTAAAAGATATACTTCCCTTACTGGAAAGCCTGCGAAAGTAGCACCATGGACCTTTGGCTTATGGTTGTCTACTTCATTTACAACTAATTATGATGAGGAAACAGTAAATAGCTTTGTAGATGGAATGTTAGAACGGGAAATTCCATTAAAGGTATTTCATTTTGATTGCTTTTGGATGAAGGATTTTCATTGGTCTAACTTTACTTGGGATTCAGATGTTTTCCCTGATCCTAAAGGAATGATAAGTCGCTTAAAGAAGAAGGGACTTAAGATTTGTGTATGGATTAATAGCTATATAGCCCAGGAGTCTAGTATGTTTGCTGAAGGTGTTGAGAATGGCTACTTTGTTAAAAGACCTAACGGTGATGTATGGCAATGGGATATGTGGCAACCAGGTATGGCAATTGTTGATTTCACCAATCCTTTAGCATGCTCATGGTACCGGTCTAAGCTAGAGGCCTTAATTGATATGGGGGTGGATTGCTTTAAGACTGACTTTGGTGAGAGAATTCCTACGGATGTAGTTTATTACGATGGATCTGATCCTTATAAAATGCATAATTATTATTCATATCTATATAACAAACTTGTGTTTGAGATTTTGGAAGAAAAGCTGGGTAAGGATGAGGCAGTATTATTTGCCAGAAGTGCCACAGCAGGCGGACAAAAATTTCCTGTCCATTGGGGTGGAGACTGTTGGTCTGATTATGAGTCTATGGCTGAAAGCCTAAGGGGTGGTTTGTCATTAACAATGTCTGGCTTTGCTTATTGGAGTCATGATATAGGAGGCTTTGAAAGCACCTCTACACCTGATGTCTACAAGCGTTGGGCGGCCTTTGGCCTATTATCAACTCATTCTCGTCTTCATGGAAGCCATTCCTATAGGGTGCCTTGGGCTTATGACGAGGAGTCGGTAGAAGTAGTAAGGTATTTTACAAGATTAAAGGCTAGTCTTATGCCTTATCTATTCAGTAATTCTATAGAAAGCTCAGAATCAGGAATACCAGTTATGAGAAGTATGGTTATGGAATTTATGGATGATCCATCCTGTGGATACCTTGATAAGCAATATATGTTAGGAGATTCACTATTGGTTGCCCCAATATTTAATGATGAGGGAATAGGTCAGTACTATCTACCAGAGGGCAAATGGACAAACTACCAAACTGGCGAGGTAAAGACAGGAGGTAGATGGATAAAGGAAAAGCATGGATATCTAAGTATTCCAATTATGGTTAGGCAAGGAAGCATTCTGCCTATAGGGCCTAGAGATGATGATCCTGTATACGATTACTCTGACGATGTGATACTTAAGGTATATGAGCTTCAAGATAATGATCCTGCTACAAGGGTAGTTTATAATGATAAGGGAGATGCTAGTGTAAGTGCTAGGATAATTAAGGAGGGAAATAAGATACATATCGACGTTAGGTCAGATAAGAAATATACAGTTCTTCTTATTAACATAAATACTGTTAAATCTGTTACAAATGGATCCTTCCAAATAAATGATCAAGGGACTATTATTGTTCCAGATGGACCTGGACAGCTTGTATGTTATTTATAAGCTAAAACTTAATTTCCTTATATACTCATTATTAATCTAAATATTTGACACTAAAATATTAATAATAGAAAGGCTAAAAGTATGAGAAAAGTAAATGAAGCATTAATTGATGACTTATTATCACAGTTAACCCTAGAGGAAAAAATAGGGATGATTCATGGTCAAGGTTTATTTCAGACTGCAGGTGTACCAAGACTTGGCATACCCCCTATGAAGATGTCCGATGGTCCTATGGGAGTTAGGAATGAATTTGCTTTAGATAGTTGGATCAATGTAGGAACTACAGATGATTATGTATCCTATCTTCCAAGTACCAGTGCCTTAGCATCAACATGGAATAGAGAATTGGCCTATAGAACTGGAGCGGTTCTAGGAGCTGAAGCCAGGGGTAGGGGCAAGGATGTTATATTGGCTCCAGGAATCAATATAAAGAGAAGCCCCTTATGTGGCAGAAATTTTGAATATATGAGTGAGGATCCTAGGCTAGTGGAGGAGATGGTAGTTCCACTTATCAAAGGAATCCAGGAGTATGATGTGGCCGCCTGTGTTAAGCATTTTGCAGCTAATAATCAGGAGACTGACCGTTTAGAGGTTGACACATACCTTGATGAAAGGTCCTTAAGGGAGATATATTTTCCTGGGTTTAAGGCTTCAATAGATAAGGGAGAAAGCTATACCATAATGGGAGCTTATAATCGTTTATATGGAGAGTATTGCTCCCAAAGTAGATTCCTCCTTACCAAGGTACTTAGGGAAGAGTGGAACTATGATGGTGCTGTAATTTCAGACTGGGGTGCTGTTAAGGATACGAAAGAGGCAGCAGAGTCAGGTCTAGATATTGAGATGTCTGTTACATCAAATTTTGATAATTACTATATGGCAAATCCTCTATTAAAGGCAGTAAAGAAAGGTAAGATTGATGAGGAACATATTGATAAGAAGATTCGTAATATCCTAAGAACCATGCTACGACTGAAGATGATCGGCGAGGAGAGGAAGGAACGAGCTTCAGGAACCTATAATGATCCCCTTCATCGTGAGATAATCCTAGAATGTGCTGAGGAGTCCATAATCTTACTTAAGAATGAGGATAATAGGTTACCACTAAAAAAATCAGAAATAAGTACAATTGGGGTTATTGGTCAGAATGCAGAGAGAGTTCATTCAAATGGTGGTGGAAGCGCAGAGATTAAGGCTCTCTATGAGATATCCCCCCTATTAGGTCTTAAGATGCAACTAGGAGGAAATGCCACTGTCAGATATGCTAGGGGTTACTATGTGCCGGAAGCCAAGAAAAAAGAATTGAACTGGCAGAGTAATAGCTTAGATAATCAGAATATTAATAAAAAAGAGAAATCCCTACCCAAGACTATTAAATCTAGGCAGGAGGAGCTTCTACAAGAGGCTGTAGCCCTTGCTAAGGAGGTTGAGGATGTAATAATATTTGCCGGTTTAGATCACGAGTATGATGTGGAGGGTAAGGACCGGTCAGATATGGACCTACCTTATGGCCAGGACAGGCTTATTCAGGAGGTTCTCAAGGTGAATCCTAATGCTATAGTGGTTATTGTAGGCGGTTCCCCGGTTGAAATGGATAGCTGGTCTAAGGATGCCAAGGCAATTGTTTGGACATATTATGCAGGTATGGAGGGAGGGACAGCCCTAGCTAAGGTTCTTCTTGGTAAGGTAAATCCTTCTGGTAAAATAGCTGAATCATTCCCCAAGAAGCTTATGGATTCCCCAGCCCATAAGCTAGGAGAGTTTGGAAAGCACGGAAAAGTTACCTATAATGAAGGAATCTTTGTTGGTTACAGATATTATGATAGCTATAATATCGAGCTTGAGTTCCCCTTTGGACATGGTCTGTCATATACGACCTTTGAATATAAAGACCTGGCCGTGACTATAGATGAATCAGATGAGGATGATATAAAGGTAGAAGTTAAAGCTACTATAAAGAACACTGGAGATATACCTGGAGCAGAGATTGTCCAGCTATATGTAGCAGATATGAAGTCCTCTTTACCCAGGCCAGTTCAGGAATTGAAAGGCTTTACTAAGCTTTATCTATATCCAAATGAAGAGGAGACATTTACCATTACCCTTAACAAGGAATCCTTTGGTTTTTATGATGAAAAGGAGCATGGCTTTGTAGTAGAGCCAGGAGAGTTTGAAATCAGACTAGCCGCTTCATCTCGAGATATAAGGTTGAGGAAAACTATAAAAGTAGATAAGAAGTATTCTTATTAATTAATTTTAGAAGCCAACTCAAAATGAGACTTTTGATTTTGGGTTGGTTTCTTGCTTATAAGAATTGTCTTATGAGAGTTTACTTTAGTTTGACTTTTATAATATACTTAGATAAAATGTAGTTAGCAAACTTTAGGAGGGATTTATGGCAATAAACAAGGCAATGAGAATAGCTTTAAAAGCATTGTCATATCCTGATTTTGATATAAAGAAAAACTATAAGCTACACCGACAGATAAAAACAGTAGCAAGCCCATATCTAAAGCCTAGATACACTATATGGGACCATAAAATCGCCGGAACGGACAGAGAGATTCCGGTTAGAATTTTTTTACCCAAGGAAGTCCCTGAGGATGAGCCTAATAGGGTTTTAATCTTCTTTCACGGTGGAGGTTGGGTAACCGGTAATATAGACAGCTACAGTAATGTCTGTGACAATATGGCAAACCAGACTGCTAGTCTTGTGGTTTCGGTTGATTATAGGTTAGCACCTGAATATCCTTTCCCTTGTGGCCTAGAGGATTGCTATAGGGTTACAAGAGAAATATATCTTGATACTAGCCTATTTGATGTTGAAAGGGATAATATTTCAATTATAGGAGATAGTGCTGGAGCTAATCTTTCTGCTGCCGTGTCTTTGATGGCTAGAGATAGGGGAGAATTTAAGGTGTCACAGCAGATTCTTATATACCCCTCAACCAATAATGATCACAGTGATGAAACAGGCTTTCCATCCATAAGGGAAAACGGAAAGGATTATTTACTTACATCTAAGAGAATTAGAGATTACATGGATTTATATATAAGTTCCGATAAGGACCTTGATAACCCTTATCTGGCACCTTTGATCTCAAATGACCTAAGTAATCAGCCTAGGACTTTGATTATCACAGCAGAATATGACCCATTAAGGGATGAGGGTGAGGCTTATGCAAAGAAGCTCTATAAGAATGGTAATACAGTAGAATTACACCGGATGAAGGATGCACTTCATGGTTTTATTGCTTTACCTAAGAATTTTGCCCATGTTAAGCGGAGCTATGAGATTATTAATAAATTCTTGAGAAATGAATCATAATGTGTCTATATATTTATTTTAATTCATATCATATGAAGGAAGTGATATTGGATATATGACTAGAAAAAGGCCATTAGAATGGACAAGGCTTGATAATGCTGCTAAGATATTTCCTCCGACAAGTAATGAGAAGGATACAAAGGTGTTTCGTTTTGTCTGTGAACTGAAGGATGAAATTGATAGTGAGATTTTACAGGAGGCACTTAACAAGACGATACTTCTTTTTCCTTTCTATCGTTCAGTACTTAGAAGAGGAGTATTTTGGTATTATTTTGAAGATACAGATATTATGCCAGAGGTTGAAGAGGAAAACAAACCCCCTTGTGGAATGCTATATTACCCTAACCGAAAGAATCTTTTGTTTGAGGTTACCTATTATAAGAATCGGATTAACCTGGAGGTGTTTCATTCTCTAACCGATGGAACTGGTGCTTTGGGATTTTTAAAAACACTTCTTTATTATTATATAACCAATCGTTATAGCAAGGATTTTGGTACTAAGCTACCTGTATTAGATTATGATGCTTCTTTATCTCAGAGGATGGATGATAGCTTCCTAAAGCATTATACAGACAAGCGTATACCAAAAAGAGTAAAGATAACCAAGGCTTATCATATCCAGGGTAGAAGATCAATTGACAACCGTATAAAGGTTATAGAAGGGCTTATGCCTGTAAAGGAGGTCCTTGATCTTGCCCGTAGAAACAATACTACACTCACAGTATATCTTGTAGCATTATTTATTAAGTCTATATATAAGGAGATGCCTGCAAGAAGTAGAAGGTATCCGGTCACCCTATCTGTACCTGTAAATCTAAGGACATATTTTCCTTCTGTTACAGCTAGAAATTTCTTTGCAACTATTAATATTAGATATGATTTTAATACTTCAGGTGATGATTTAGATGATATTATTAAGGAAGTAAAGGAGAGTTTTGAAAGGGAGCTTACTAAGGAAAAGCTAAACGACCATATGAACCGCCTCTTATCTCTAGAGCAAAATGCTTTTATGAGGGTGGTTCCCTTGGCTATAAAGGATATAGTACTTCGTTTTGCAAATAGGTTAAATGATAAAGGAATAACTGTGGCTTTATCAAATGTTGGTAAGATTGGTATTAATCCTGAACTAGCATCATATGTTAGGATGTTTAACTGCTTTGTAAGTGCCAAAAGGCCTCAGATAGCTATATGTTCCTATCAGGATAATCTGCTTGTAAGTTTTACATCACCTTTTGGTGGGACAGATATACAAAAGAATTTTTTTAGGTACTTATCTAGTGAAAATATACCGATTACTATTTCTACAAACTCAAAGGAGATATAGATATTACAGGCCCTAGACTATGGGAGGTGTGGTAATGCAAGACTGCGTTCATTGCAGGGTTAAAATATTAGGCAACCATACGGTTTGTCCATTATGCTCTGGTATCTTAGAGGGTAAGAAAGACCCAGATGAGGATGTATTTCCCCATATACCTACTATATATCAGGAGTTCAATATGTTTATTCGAATACTGATACTTATATCTATAGTGGCAGTAGTGGCAAGTTTTGCTATTAATATGATATTTACTAGTGATTCGAGATGGTCAATCTTGGTGGCCGCTGGAGTCCTATGTATGTGGATTAGCCTGTTTTTTATAATACGTAAGAAGCATAATATTGCAAAGACTATACTATGGCAGGTTGGAATAATCAGCGTACTTTCATTTATATGGGATAGGTCCATGGGATGGATTGGATGGTCCATTGATTATGTAATACCTACAATATGTCTTATTGCTATGATAGTTATGGCAGTAGGAGCAAAGATTCTAAAGATTGGAGTTAGAGACCTAATTGTATATCTGATGATAGATGCTATTTTTGGTTTTATACCGGCAATATTTATTATATTTGGCTGGGCTAATGTAATATTTCCATCTGTAGTATGTGTGGCAGCTAGTATAATATCCCTCTCAGCCCTGATATTGTTTGAGGGTGAAAATATGAAGATAGAAATTAGAAAAAGAATGCACATATAAATAATCTCCAATATCTTATAAATAATAATAAGGAAGGTAAAATTATGACTACATTTTCTTTAAAACTAATAGCAATTATATCAATGCTAATTGACCATATTACGGCAGTATTTGTCCCTACTGATTCAATGTACTATTTAATTGGAAGATCAATCGGAAGACTGGCCTTTCCTATTTTTGCTTTTCTAATTGTTGAGGGTTTTTATCATACAAGCAATGTGAAAAATTACTTAAAAAGGCTAGGAATCTTTGCTTTATTATCAGAAATACCTTTTGATTTGGCATTTTATAATCAAAAATTCTACAATAATGCTTTTGAATGGAGCAATATTAAAAGTGATTTACCGAAGATGTTTAGTGATAATGAAGTGTTTTACACCCTTATCAATAGATTTATGGCCCATCAGAATATTTTCTTCACTTTGTTTTTGGGACTTTTGGCTATTTACTTAATAAATATGGCAGAGAAGAAGAATATGAATAATATGTTTTATACAAATCTGATAAATGCAGCTATTACAATTGGGTTTAGCTTTGTGGCGGCCTTCCTTAGAACGGATTATAGTCTATTAGGAATATTGACAATTGTAGCATTTTACTTATTTAGAGGTAGTAAGCCATTACTTGCTATAGCATTAGTCATATTAAGTGGTGGTAATGTAATTCAAGCCCTTTCTGCCGCGGCAATTATACCAATAATCTTTTACAATGGAAAAAAGGGTAAAAGCATAAAGTATTTCTTTTATGTCTTCTACCCCGCTCATCTGTTGATTTTATATATTATACAAATAATATAAAAATCATATATCAGTTCTAGATTCATTTTCCTGCATATATGCATTTGTTAGATGGTTATTATGGGAGTCACTTGTAGTATGGGCAGGCTTTTCTGAAAAGTACATCCGGTTATCCAATTCATCGACGCTCCTAGTAGAAGGAAAACGATAATAAGTTTTTTTGGCTGGCTCAAAATACATAATTATAATCCTCCTCGTGGTTATTATCGACCAATTAGCTATAGTAAGGAAAAGATATATTGGTTTAGCTTAATGTATTCATATTGTTTGTAATATGAAATAATATATACTAGGAATTCATAGATAAAAAATTAATAAGCTTATAAATATTAAGAGAGAGCAGGTCAGTAAAGAAGGTATGATTTCATTAAAGATTGAGGATGTAAAATCCTTTATGACAAAGCTTATAGCTAGCCCATTGTTTGACCAATTTATTTTAAAGGAAATGGAGATTGTGACCTTTACCAGTTTTCATGT
>JAAYRC010000111.1 GCA_012518975.1 Clostridiales bacterium | reverse complement strand
TGTTCCTAACTTTCCCCCAGTAGGCCCTGGTCAAAGACCTCCAGGAGGACCAAGTTCAGGTCCCGGCCAAAGACCTCCAGGAGTACCAAGTTCAGGTCCCGGTCAAAGACCTCCAGGAGTACCAAGTCCAAGTCCTGGTCAAAGACCACCTGGAAGACCAAGCGGACAGCCGCCATCAGCTCCACCTAGCTTTATACCTCAGCTACCTCGAGAGGCTGGCCAGGATGTTCGAGGACCATCTGGTGGCCCATTCATAGGCTTTCAAAGGCCTTCTAGAGATTTTCGTAGCTGCATGAACCGATTCACCTATATATGGTTGATCAATGGAAACAATTTTTGGTTTTATCCAGTTTTCGCAAGTAGAAATTTTATAGAGGGCTTCCGTTGGAGAAGGAATAGGTGGGAATACGAAAGGATAAATACTAACAGAATTCTTTTTCATATCTGCTTTTAAAATAGAGGATCTTAGTTAGCAAACTTCTTAATTGTAAAGAGCTATCCAAAAATGTATGGTTAGCTCTTTTTTGAGCGAAATTTGTTTAATGCAGATTGTTCTTAGCATATATTTACATAAATTATTTATTTATGTATAATGGAGTAAGAACTTACAATTAGTTATCATTCTAATTGTAATAATATGCAAAATGATGTAAAATATGAATTGGGTTCATATTTGTTTTCTGCTAGTTTTTATATTATTAGATATTATTATAGTAAGAGGGGTTTTACTAAGGAGTATAAAAATGTATAAGGATATTCAATTTGAGGATAATAATTATATCGGAGCCGCTATTTTATATTTTCGTGAAAGCTATAATATTTCACAAAGAAAATTATGTAAGGGTTTATGTTCTATAACGACCTTATCAAGAATAGAGGCTGGTGAACGTGATGTAGATGCTCTTATATTAGAGAATCTTTTAGAACGATTGGGAAGGATGCCATATCATTTTGAACTTATTGTGACTGACTTTGACTATGAGGTGTACTTGATTCGAAAGGAAATTGATAAGCTTATCGAAGAAGAGTCTATTGATGAAGCATATATATTAATAAAAAAATACGCTCAATTGACTGATGGTAAAGGAACACCACATAAGCAATTTGTCTTGGTATGTAAGAGTAAGCTAAACGAGCTAAAAGGGGGAAAGTGTGAAACAACTATTGATATCTTAATCGAAGCAATTAGTTGTACAGTACCTGACTTTAATACGAATGATATATCAAATCATTTTCTAAGCACTATGGAGTTCAATATAATAATAGATATCATAGATAAAATGATTGTAACTAATAAAACAGAACAGGTATATCAGATATTGGATCAGATTATTTATTACCTAAATAGGTATGAACAGATGGAACAAAACAGTAGACGTTTCCCAAAGGTTGCGGTATTAGCTAGCTCTTTTTTCATGAACCATAATGATTTGGATAAGGCATTAAAAATATGTAATAGGGGAATTGAAAAGCAAAAAACAACTACAAAGTTAAATTATATTGGTGATCTTCTTTATAATAAGGCCAAGATACTTGAAATAATATTAAAGCGGTCAGGAAAAAAGGACCAGGCCGCAAGAAAGGAATGCCTAAAGCTGTTTCTAGAGGCATATTATCTATTTGACTTCTTTGGTGATTCGGATAAGGGGGAGAAGATAAAGGCGCATGTAAGGGAGGAATATCAATGGGAAGATATAGATTAGGAGATATTATTCGAATGACTAGGAAATCTCTTTCAATTACCCAGGCACAGTTAAGTGAAGGTATCTGTTCGATTGAGACTTTATCAAGGGTAGAGAGTGGAAAACAAAATCCTAGCAAGGAAGTATATGAGCTTTTGATGGAGCGTATGGGTAGGATAAAAGATCGGGCCTATTCTATGCTTTCTGTATCCGATTTTAAGATCTTTGAAAAAAAACAACTATTTGAAAGGTGTATTCAGGTATTTGATTATCAGAGAGCAGAATATATACTGGAGGAAATCAAATCAAAGATAGGGGAAACAAAGCTTGACAAGCAATTTATTATACGTGCAGAAGGCTTGGTAAACTATCGGTTGGAACGAATTAGTACAGAAGAGTTTCTACAGGAGCTTTTAGAAGCAATCCGTATTACTATTCCAAGGTATGATAATATATCTTTGTCAAATTGGCCACTTACATATAATGAAACCGTATTATTACTGAATATTTCTACTGCATATGCAGAAATGGGTGATTATATAAATGGAATAAGGATTCTAAAAGAGGCAAATAATGCGTTAAGTTGTAGTTATATGGATGAGGAACAGAGGGTATTGGTGAAGGTTGGGCTTTTAGTTAACCTATCTAAATGGTATGGCATGGAAGGAGAGTATAAAGAGTCTTCAGATTGTGTTATAGAAGGAATAGAAATATGTAAGAGATATAGAATTGGTGGTGTACTCCCTAATCTATTATATAATTATGCTTGGAATAAGGAGCAATTAATAGAAAAGGGGGTACTGTCACCAGATAATAAGACAGAATGTATTATATACTATAAAAAAGCTTACTATATTGCATGTGCAATGCAATCATTATATATGGCTAAATTTATCAATAATCATATGATAGAATATTATGATATTAATTTAGAATTCTAACTACGCAACTCCAATAACATCATAAGGATAATGCCTGCAAGCAGTTTCAATTTGATCAGTAGCAGGGGCATATGCAGTTTCAATTTGATCAGTAGCAGGAGCATATGCAGTTTCAATTTGATCAGTAGCAGGAGCATATGCAGTTTCAATTTGATCAGTAGCAGGAGCATA
>JAAYRC010000110.1 GCA_012518975.1 Clostridiales bacterium | reverse complement strand
TAATTGATAAGTTTCTTGAAAAGGATGAAACAGAACTAATAGATGCTGTTTATGAAGCTTTATCATGGCACGGCCCCCTAGCCCTGAATAAACTTGCTAATAGTGAAAAGGCCATGCTAAAGATATCAAGGGATAAATGTAATAATAAGATTATATCTAAGGACAGCTTAAAGGCCTACTTTAAAGAAATATGCGAGAAGTATAGAATTACCACTATAGACGAAATTGAAAAATATATTTCCAAACGCATTTTGGAACTTAGGGAATTGAATATGTAATATAAAAAACAATTCAATCCTATATTCTTATAGCAATTACCTATTATAATAAGTTAATAAAACATAATATAAATGGGATGTTTCAGATTAATTTGAAACATCCCATTTCAGTCTATTTATTTCGTCGACTTCGCATACGTAGAGTAGGATCAAGTATTTTTTTTCGAATTCTAAGATTTTGTGGTGTAACCTCTAGTAATTCATCTGTTTCTATGAATTCAAGAGATTGCTCTAGGCTTAGGACTCTAGGTGGAGAAAGCCTTAATGCGTCATCAGAACCTGAGGCCCTAGTATTGGTAAGCTGCTTACGTCTGCATACATTGACCTCAATATCCTCTGCCTTAGGATTTTGCCCTATCACCATACCGGAGTAAACCCTAGTACCAGGTCCAATAAATAAGATTCCACGCTCTTGGGCATTGTATAGGCCATATGTGTTACTTTCACCAGTTTCAAATGCAATCAGGCTACCAGTCTTACGGTATTGTATATCGCCCTTGTAGGGGCCATATCCCTCAAAAGTGGTGTTCATTATACCAGTTCCCTTTGTATCTGTAAGAAAATCACCTCTGTAGCCAATAAGTCCTCTAGCTGGAATAAGAAATTCTATACGGGTATTTCCTGTATCGGAAGACCTCATATCAATCATTTCTCCCTTTCTTTGGCCTAATCTCTCTATGATTATCCCAGTAAACTCATCGGGAACATCTATCAGAACTCTTTCCATTGGCTCAAGCTTATTATCATTCTCATCATATTTGAAAAGAACTTCAGCCTTACTAACAGAGAATTCATAGCCCTCTCTTCTCATATTCTCTATAAGAACAGAAAGATGAAGTTCCCCTCTTCCTGATACCTTAAAGCTCTCTGTGGTATCTGTTTCTTCTATACGAATACTAACATCAGTATTTAACTCTCTAAATAAGCGTTCCCTAATATGTCTTGAAGTTACATATTTACCTTCTGTACCTGCAAAAGGACTGTCATTTACATTAAAGTACATGGCTATAGTAGGCTCAGATATTTTTTGAAAGGGTAATGGTTCAGGGTTTGATGGAGAGCAGATGGTATCTCCAATTTGAAGATCCGCGATACCTGAGATAGCAACTATAGAGCCTATGGTGGCATAGCTTACTTCTACACGGTTTAAGCCATCAAATTCATATAGGTTGCTTATTTTTACCTTGTCTTTTTGGTCTGGGTTATGGGCATTGACTATCAATACCTCATCGTTAACATGAATAGTTCCCCTATCAACCTTACCAATTCCTATACGGCCTACATACTCATTATAATCAATTGTGCTAATGAGTATCTGGGTACTGCCATCAGGATCGCTTTCTGGAGCTGGAATATAGTCTATTATAGTATCAAAAAGCTCCTTCATACTAGTAGCTTTAGCTCCATCCTCAAGGGATTTTATAGCTATGCCAGATTTGGCAGAAGCATATATAAATGGACAATCCAACTGATGTTCATCTGCATCTAGTTCAATTAGTAATTCAAGGACTTCGTCAACCACCTCTACAGGTCTTGCCTCGGGACGGTCAATTTTGTTAATACATACAATTACAGGTAGTGAAAGATCTAGAGCATTTTTTAGTACAAATTTTGTCTGTGGCATGGGTCCTTCGAAGGCATCTACAACTAAGATTACTCCATTGACCATTTTTAGGACTCTTTCAACTTCTCCACCAAAATCGGCATGACCGGGTGTGTCTATTATATTAATCTTTATACCCTGATATGTGACAGCAGTATTTTTTGATAGGATAGTAATGCCTCGCTCTCTTTCCAAATCATTGGAATCCATCACACGGTCTACTACATTTTGGTTTGAACGAAACACCCCGCTTTGCTTTAACAACTCGTCTACCAGGGTGGTTTTTCCGTGGTCGACATGAGCGATTATAGCGATATTTCTTATATCATCTCGCTTCATGATTTACTTACCTTCTTTCTATTAAGTGCAACCCTTTATTTGATTTATAGGGCCTATGTCTTTAGTTTGACAATAATAAATTACAGCTTTTTTATTGTATCAGAGCTATATGTAAAAATCAACTTAAGTTTACAATAATTTTCGGGAAAATATCACAATAAACTAATAAATACTTGCATAAAATAACATATAATGGATATAATCATTATATATGTAATATTTTACTTCTAAAATTTGGAATTCAGCATATATATATCATAGGTGAATAAATGCTGTTACATAAAACAGATAAATTTACCCCACATTTTAGAGCAAAGTGACTATTATCATAGGTCACGAGAGAAGGGAGAGGTACGATATGACGGATAAAGTATTTGATAACAATCAAGTAAGTATTGCAGGAGAGGTTGCTAGTGAATTTACCTTTAGTCATGATGTTTTCGGAGAGGGGTTCTATGTACTAAATGTACTAGTTAGTAGACTAAGTAACTCCTATGATATTATTCCCATCATGGTTTCGGAACGACTCATTGACGTAAAACAAGACTACAGAGGAAAATTTGCTGAGGTAATAGGTCAATTCAGATCCTATAATCGGCATGAAGAGAGCAAGAATAAATTAGTTTTATCAGTTTTTGCAAGAGATATAAAAATAGTTGACGAATTAGCTGAAAATACTAAACCAAATTTTATCTACTTGGATGGATATGTATGTAAGCCTCCCATATACCGTAAAACCCCTCTTGGAAGGGAAATTGCAGATATCTTATTGGCGGTTAATAGGCCTTATGGAAAATCGGACTATATTCCCTGTATAAGTTGGGGAAGGAATGCAAGGTTTGCTGAAAGCTTTGCAGTAGGTGGCCATGTACAGATATGGGGAAGAATTCAAAGTAGGGAATACCAGAAAAAAATCAGTGAGACTGAATTTGAAAAGCGTATTGCCTACGAGGTTTCAGTTAGTAAGCTTGAGTATATAGATGAATATTAAATGAATAATAATTAATTATATAGTAGGTAAAGATTCTAAATTTATTATTATAAGGGGCAGAGGTATTTCCGTTAATGGAGTTTTAAAGGGAATACTTGTGCCCCGAAAATTTTTAATAAACAAGATATTTGCCATAAGAGCTCATAGACCTTAACTTAATAATATGGTACAATTAATGTATTATGGAATTACTTAATACTATAAATAAACCATGGTTATCAGGGCTAATTCAGATTGCAGAATGAATTCTAAAGATGAATTTGCTAATATAGACTAGGTAGAATGGAGGTACTTATGAGACTTGGTGGTGGAATAGAGAGAAGTTACAGCAATCCAGAGGAATGGATTGCATTAGTAAGAGAACTAGGATATACGACAGTATTATCTCCTATCGATTATAGGGCTTCTAGTCAGGAAAGAAAAGATTACCTAAAGTGTATTCAGGATAATCAGCTTATCCTTGGTGAAGTGGGAGCTTGGGGAAACCCAATTTCTAAAGACCAAGATGTTAGAAAAAAGGCCTTAGAATACTGTAAGAATCAATTAGCTTTGGCCGATGATATGAATGCAAATTGCTGTGTTAATATTGTTGGATCTAGGGGAGATGCCTGGGATGCTGCCCATGAGGATAATTATCATGAGGATACTTATGCTTTGATTATTGACTCAATACGGGATATTATTGATAGTGTAGAACCAGTACGTACTTATTACACCATAGAACCCATGCCCTGGATGATACCGGACTCACCAGATCAGTGTTTAAAGCTAATTAAGGACGTAGACCGTAAAGCTTTTGCCGTTCATCTAGATTATGCCAATATGAT
>JAAYRC010000109.1 GCA_012518975.1 Clostridiales bacterium | reverse complement strand
GACATGTCCTGAAGTGGGCTTTTCTAGACCTACAAGTTGCCGTCCTATGGTAGACTTGCCACAACCAGATTCTCCTACAATACCAAGAGTTTCTCCCTCGTATATCTCAAAATCAACTCCATCTACTGCATGGACAAAAGGCTTATTCTCTCTTACAGTGGTTCCCTTTACTGGGTAGAATTTTTTCAAACCTTCTACCTTCATTAAGGGTTTATTCTTATCATTCTGACTCAAAGGGAATTTCCCCCTTTCCAACCCTGTGGCATCTTACCAAATGCCCAGGCTCTAGCTCAAAGTAGACCTGGTCTTTGCTACAAGTTGGTTTAGCATAAGGACAGCGTCCAGAAAACCTACATCCTTCTATCTCATAATAATTCTCTGGTACAGTCCCAGGAATTGAAGTAAGCTTTTTATCAGGATCGTCATATATACTTGGAACAGATCCTAATAATGCACGAGTATATGGGTGTCCCGCTTGGTCAAATAACTTGTAGACCGTGGCCTCCTCAATACATTGGCCAGCATACATAATGATTACCCTATCGGCAAGCTCTGCAACAAGGCCAATATCATGGGTAATCAATATAATTGACATATGAAATTCCTTCTGAAGCTCAACCAAAAGCTTCATAATCTGCAACTGTATAGTAACATCTAAGGCTGTAGTTGGCTCATCAGCTATAATTAGCTTGGGCTCACATGCTAGAGCCATAGCAATCATTATCCTCTGCTGTTGTCCACCTGATAACATATGTGGATATTTCTTCATCACTGCTGAAGGATCTGCAAGACCTACCTTTTTTATCATTTCAATAGCATATTCTTTGGCTTTTCTCTTATCATAGCCCATATGAGCACTGATAATCTCAGTCAGCTGATTACCAATTGTAAGTACAGGATTTAGGCTATTCATTACATCCTGAAATACCATTGTAACCTCATTGCCGCGAATCTCATCCAATTCCTTGCTATTCATTTTCAGAAGATCTTTACCCTCGAATATAATGCTACCGCTTTTAACCCTAGCATTAGGACTTAGTAATCCAAGGATGGATAAGGCAGTTACACTTTTACCACAGCCAGATTCACCTACAATACATAAAACCTCTCCAGGCTCTACAGAGAAACTAACATTATCTACCACAACAGTCTCTGTTTTGTCCTCTACAAAGGCTACCGACAGGTCATTTACCTGTAATAATGGTTCCATCTGCCTTATCCTCCTTCACTTAGTCATATTAGTTTATTTATTATTAATTTCCCATTCGTGAACATTAATAAATGTTCCATATACATCAGGTACTGCATTTTCAAGACGATTATTCACTGCTCCTAGAGCGCTAATAATATATACAGAAATCATTGGTGCCTCCTCCTGTACATAATCTGTAACAATACGATATTGCCTTATAGCTTCATCCATATCATTGGTTACTTGAGTAATATGAAGAGCATTAGCAATTTCTTCTCTATAATATCTTGTCCATCCTCCCTCAGACAAGAGCCAGCTTATATCTGTATAAGGGTCTACAGGAGTGTAGGTATACTGAACGGCCAAAAGATCAAAATCGCCAGTACCTGCTGTGGACAATAAAGATGAAATATCAACAGTATTTACTTGTATATTAAGACCAAGCTCACCAAGAGTGGAAGCTATATAACTTGCTATCTGTACAAAGGTTGTGTCACCACTATTAACATAGAATGTAAGCTGAGTAGACTTATCCCAACCATCGGCCTCCGCCTCACTAAGAAGCTGGACTGCTTTTTCTGGATCATAAGGAATTGGTGTGACATTTTCATCATAGAAGGGACCTGCACTGGCAAAAAAGCCTTCAACAACCTCTCCTTGACCCTTCATCAGATCATTCAATATAGTCTGACGGTCAATTCCATACAATATAGCCAGACGAACTCTTGGGTCAGTTACCCTCTCTGTATTAAAAAAGATTGACTGATTGGTTACTGGAGTTCCATCATATACTTTAATATTATCAAGTTTTCTTACTGAATCATAATCCTCTTGAAGTATAGCTCCTGTTGTCTGCTGTACTAGGTCTATTTCAGAAGACCTAAGACCTGCTAGTAGCTGACTGGCTGTAACAACCTTGATATTAAGATTCTTAATTTTAGGTGCTCCCAAAAAGAAATTTTCATTAGCTTCCATTGTCACATAATGATTCAAATCCACATCCTTAATAAAATATGGACCACTTACAACCGTAGGAGCATTAAACCATTCATATGAAAGCAGATTCTCCCTTGGTACATCACGAAGAATATGCTCTGGCAATGTTAAAATATAACGACCGAAAATGTTTTTAAAGGAATGCAAGGCCATCTCTGTTTTTGTGGTTATCTGTACTCTATGTTCATCCAGCGCCACAACACCACTAATAGAGCTTGCACCCTGGGGGGCATACCCATCATCTCCAGTTCCTTCAATCTTCTCCATAGACATACCTACGCTTCCGATTTCAGGACTAGTCCATAGTAAATAAGTAAAAACCACATCCTCAGATGTAACCTTCTCACCATCAGACCAAACTGCATCTTCATTCAAATGTATGATAAATGTCTTGTTGTCCTCTGTTGTAATATCCTTAGCAAGCTGACCTACAAATTCCAAATCCTTATTCAGCTCCACTAGGGGCAAAAATTGCAAAGATGTTGTGTATTTAACTACTTCAGTTCCATCCTGTAATAGAGGGTTGACTGAACTTAATGAATCAGTTACACCTATATTAACAATATCAGATGATGAGTCCTTGTCATTATTCCTATCAACATTCCCATCATCATTCTTAGAGCATGCAGTAAATGATACTGCCAACATTAGGGCAAACAAGCCCATTATTATAAATCTTCTTACGTTTTTCATATAATCACCTGTCCTTTATAATTAATCAATGATAAATCATATTACCTTATAAAATACCTCTTACCTAATAATTATTTTGTAAGCTGCATCTATCATATAGTTTTTAGGATGCTTTCATACTATTTTGATATGCTTACTATAATATTATTCCCTGATACATTTGTCAAATATTATTTCTAAGCTAAACCAGCTTTTGATAAGCTATTCTCTCGGTTCCATCTTCAACATAAATAATACCACACCTGTCAAATCCATTCTTACTTAGAAACTTTTGCATGATAAGATTGTCTTTATGAGTATCAATTCGGATATTTCCACATTGGTTCAAAGCCCAATTTATAGAGAAAGAGGCAACCCCCTTCTGTCGACTTGAGGAAGCTATTCTATGAACCACTCCATAGCTTTCATCATCATTAATCCAGCTACCTTCATAGATTTCCATGACCTTATCAAAATCCTCTATATTTGTTTTTCTTATCTCCATTAGTTTTCTCCTTGCTGCTGATTACTGCCTACATTTTTTATCTTTGTTTCAAACCTTCTTCCATTTGCTTTAACCTTATTAATTCAAAAACAATAAATAAAATCGATACTAGACTGGCTATACCATCTGATATTGCATTACTTATATAAATGCCCTTAACTCCAAGCCTTGGCCCTAATATAAGTATAGCTGGAATAATGATAATACCATACCTGAAAAATGCTAATACGCTGCTAAGCTTGGATTTACCAACCACCTGAAAATATTGTGAACTGACAGTCTGTGGCCCGATAACAGGAAGCATACACAGATAATATCTTAATGCCTCTGAGGTCATCTCTACTAACTGTTGGTTGTCTGAAAATATGGCCACCAAGATTCTAGGAAATAGTATAATCAGCAAAAACAAACATGTTGATAGGAAAAAGGAATAAAACAATGCTAGTCCCAAGGATTTTCTAACTCGCCCATATTGCTTTGCCCCTAGATTGTAACCACATATAGAATTGTTTCCTTGGACAATCCCTACCACTACCATATGATAAAAACTATAAATGCTTGACATGATTGTAACCGCGGCTATATCAAGATCAGTTCCAAACTTAAGTAAGCTCCTATTTAAGAATAGGCTCACTCCTGCTGCTAATATCTGCACATAGAAGGAAGGCAAACCCATTTTCAGGCTATCTCTTAATAAAGCAAACTCTTCACTTACCCTTCTTAGCCTTAACTTTATTACAAAATCCTCTCGCTTAACAAATGCATGTATTATATAAATCGTCAAGGTGGTCTGGGAAATCACTGTGGCTATTGCCGCCCCTCCTATTCCCAGTTTAAAAATAAATATAAATATGGGGTCCAGTATAATATTCATAATAGAGGTAATCACAATTATCTTCATCGATACCCCTGCCTTACCTATAGAACGCAGGGAATTGTTTAAACAGTAACCTGGGATTCCTATAATTGAGCCAAGAATAATGATTACTATATATTCCTTGGCATATGGTAGTACCTCATCCGATATAGACAGTATATTTAGTATAGGGTCTAAAAAAATCATAAATAAAGTAGCAAAGGCTATTAAAAAAATAAGAATATACTTTAGGGCAAGATATAAAATATCCTCAGCCTCATCCAGCTTTCCCTCACCCAGCTTTATGGAAATCAAGGAGGAGGTTCCTATTCCCACTAGTAATATAAATGCCATCTGAATTATTTGTACAGGCATGGTTATTCCTACTGCAGTTAAGGCATCAGAATTGATTTTGCCTACAAATATTCTATCAACTATATTAAAAATGGCACTGCTTAACATTCCAAGGATTGCGGGAATACTTAGCTTCCACAATAATTTTGATATCTTTTCTGTTCCAAGATTCAATATATGTCCCTCACTTTAATCGCCTTAATTCATGGTTTTTACTCTTAATATCCTATATAAAATTTTATACCCTATCATTCTACTATGAATTAAACCTAAACTCAACAAAAGATTTGCCCTCTAGCACATAAATAAGAAAACATTAAAAATACCTCCAAGTAGAAAATCTAATTATAATTAATTAGACTGTCCACTTTGGAAGTATCATATCATTTTAGACTAAGATCTTATTATGTTTTAGGATTCAGAATCAAACTTACTCACTTTTTATTTTTTATTACTACAAGGAAAATAATACCCAAAACTTTAATCTAATGAATTAAGATAGATGTTTCTTTAGCAGACTATTGATAAGCTGTGGATTTGCTTTGCCTCCTAGCTTTCTCATGGTCTGGCCTACTAGAAAACCAAACACCTTTTGATTTCCCTCTTTATATTCTTCAACAGATTTTGAAAATTCTACAAGGACCTCCTGTACGACCTTGTCAATCATGTCAGTATCGCTAATCATGCCAAGCTTGTTTTCCTCTACATATTTCTCGGGATCAATATCTTCTGTCAGGACTAGTGATAGGAGGTCTTTACCAACATTACGATTAATAACCTTGCTGTCAACAAGCTCCATTAGTTTTGCAAATTTCTTGCAATCAATTTTTACATCATCCTCGCCTTTATTATCACCCTTAGCTATGCTTAAGAGTTCGACAATAATCCAATTGGCGACCTCCTTGGGCTTGCTAAAGTACTCCATAGTCTTATCAAATATATCAGAAAGATTTTTACTTCCTGTAATAATGTTACTGTCATATTCGGATAAGCCCAATTTCTCAGTTAATCTTAGAAATCTGTCATGGGCGGCTTCAGGAAGATTAGCACGAACCTCTTCTATCCATTTATCTTCAATAGATATGGGCATAAGCTCTGTATTTGGAAAATAACGATAGTCTGTAGCATCCTCCTTCTGACGCATGGAAAATGTTTGGCCTTTACTATCATCCCATCTACGGGTTTCTTGGACTAATTCCTCACTAGCAGTTTCTAATGCATCAATTTGTCTCTGCGCCTCATAATTAATAGCTGCTGCAATAGCCTTTAAGGAGTTCATGTTCTTAATCTCGGTACGGACTCCATATTCAGTCGCACCTTTTTCCATTACTGAGATATTTACATCACATCTCATTGAACCCTCCTGCATTTTGCAGTCAGAAACGTTAGCAAAGCTTAAAAGCTGTCGAAGCTTTTCTAAATATGCCACAACCTCTTCGGCTGAGCGAAAATCAGGATTACTTACAATCTCAATCAAGGGCACACTGGCACGATTATAGTCAATTAATGATGTATCAGTGCGATTATCATGAACCAACTTACCCGCATCTGCTTCAATATGAATCTGACTTAAGGTGATTTTCTTTTTACCTTTTTCTGTTTCAATCTCAACCCATCCATTTTTACAAATTGGTGCGAATAATTGGGTAACTTGGTATCCTGTAGGCAGGTCAGGATAAAAGTAATTCTTTTTATCAAAGCTTATGGTCTTTGTAATCTCACTATTTGTGACAAGACCAGCTGCAATACCTAGCTCAATTGCTCTCTTATTGGTAACAGCGGGCATTCCAGGCATCCCTAGGCATGCTGGACATACATTTTCATTTGGCTCTGCCCCGAATTTTGAAGAGCAGGCACAGAATAATTTGGAGTTTGTGGATAGCTCCACATGAACCTCTAAGCCCATTACTACTTCATATTTCATTTCATGCACACCTCCCAGGCTGTTAATAAAGAGCTTTCCTTTCTTACATTTGCAATCAGTTGTATGCCTTGTCCCTTATATGAAAATGATACAGAAGGTAGGCCAGCCAGATTGGCAAGTGAATATAGGGAAAGATTATCATATGGGTCTTTACCTATATCACAAGGAAGCACAATGATATCATATCCTTCAAATGAAACCCCATCCTTAATAAGACGACGTAGCTTCATAGCTTTATCATAATAGGTTTTATAGTTGTTCTCTGTTAGTACCATTGTTCCCATTATTGCTGTAAGCTTGGCATGGTATCCAAAGCCCTCTGTACGGCTATTAGTGTAAAGCTCATCAATATTGGTGTAATTAGATGTTCGATAGCCAAAATTCACACCATCATAGCGACTTATGTTGTTACTAATCTCAGCACAGCTTAGGATATACATTACCTGCTTATACACATTAAAATGTTCTAGGTCTAGACTTGTAGTTTTAAAGTTCTTGGCAAAGTCCCCTATTGCATCCTGAACATTTTTATCTGCCATTCTTATTACCGAATCAGGAATAGCCAAGGTTAGGTCCTGTTCATTATTATCATAAGAGTATGACTTTTCGGAAAACATTGCACCGTCTTTTTCATCATTTCCTGCAATAAGTGAAAGTAGCTTAAAGCCCTCCCTCATGTCTTTACATACAATACCTATCTGGTCCATAGAAGAAGCCACAGGAACTAATCCATATCTGGATACGGTCCCATAGGTGGGATGAATGTAACAAAGCTTATTATCGGCAGCTTGCTTTCGGTACTTGCCAAACACATCATTACATAGGGAGAAAGATACAGCATTATCTACAACTGCCTTAATTGCTCCTGATATTTCATCCGATTCTCCTGAAAAGAAACTAGGAATACCAAATTCATCCATGACTGTTTTTCCAGCGATTTTATATTCATTAGATAACTTGTCAACGACTGTAGCATTTATAGGTGCAATAAAATTATCAAGCATTTTAGAGCCTGCTGTAATAGGTCTACCCTTTTGCATTATACTATCTTCAAGTGCAAGGGTGTTTTGCCCTTCCACATTATAATCTATAATAAAGTAATCCATGGTTTCCCTCCTCTAATCAATAGTTTTTGGAACCTGAAAATACCCATCTGATTGTTCTGGGGCATAAGATAAAAGCTCTTCCCTAGTCGTAAACTTTCTGGGTATATCCTCCCTTAAAATATTACTTTCATTCAATACACTTATAAGGGGGCTAGCATTATCTACATTGATTTTTTCCAGTTCATCAAAGCTTTTTACCAATATATCAGCATGGTCAGATATCCTAGCTCTTTCAGATTCACTTAAAGATAATTTCGCCATTGATTGGTAGCGATTAATATCAATCATATATACGACCTCCTTATCTGATCTTTATATGAACTTCACGTAGTTGCATCTCCGAAACCGTGCCAGGAGCACCAAGTAGTACATCCTGAGCATTTGAATTCATAGGGAATGCTATAACCTCCCTGATACTCTCTTGCTCAGTAAGAAGCATAACCATTCTATCAACTCCTGGAGCCATACCAGCATGAGGTGGAGCACCATAATGGAAGGCATTAAACAAGGCTGGGAATTTACTTTCTATATCCTCTTTTGTATATCCAGCTATTTCAAATGCTTTTAGCATAATGTCAGGACGATGGTTTCTGACTGCTCCTGAGGAAAGCTCAACACCATTACATACAATATCATATTGATATGCTTTAATATCTAATGGATCCATTTCCTCTAAGGCCTTCATCTCACCTTGTGGCATAGAAAATGGATTGTGGGTAAACTCTATAGCCCCAGTATCTTCATTCTTACCATACATAGGGAAATCTACAATAAAACACATTTCAAATGAGTCTTTATCAATAATATCAAGACGTTTGCCAAGCTCAGTCCTAATTTGTCCAGCAAATGTGTCTACAAATTTAGAAACATCACTTATAAAGAACAGCGTATCATTTTCCTTTAAGTTAAGTCTTGTAATCATTTCCTTTTGCTGTTCTTCTGATAGGAATTTAACTATAGGACCCTTTAGTGCCATGTCAGAAAGAACTGAGATATATCCTAGTCCCTTCATTCCAATCTCCGTTGCAAAATCAAGCATCTTATCAAACAAGGACCTAGGCTGACTAGCACAATTAGGAGCAACTATTCCCCTAACTGGCTTGTTTTTAAATGGTGCAAAATCTACATTTGCAAAAAAATCTGTTAAGTCTTCAATTATTAAAGGATTACGTAAATCAGGCTTATCCGTTCCATATCTTAGCATACTTTCTGAATAAGGTATTCTCTTAAAGGGTGCAGGACTAACCTTTTTATTTGAAAACTTTGTAAATGTATCATATAGTACCTTCTCTGCCACCTCAAAAACATCCTCTTGTGTGGCAAATGACATCTCAAAGTCTAATTGATAAAACTCACCAGGTGACCGGTCAGCTCTGGCGTCTTCATCTCTAAAACAGGGGGCAATCTGATAATACTTATCAAAGCCAGATACCATTAGGAGCTGCTTAAATATCTGTGGCGCTTGTGGTAAAGCATAAAACATCCCATGATGCTTCCTGCTTGGCACCAGGTAGTCTCTTGCCCCTTCAGGTGATGATGATGTTAAAATAGGTGTTTGAATTTCAAGAAATCCAAGCTTTTCCATAGAATTTCTTAAATGGCTTATGATATTAGCCCGTGCTACTATATTTTTTTGTACATTAGGATTGCGCAAATCTAAAAATCTGTATTTTAGACGAACTTCCTCACGGGTTTGAGTAGATTCATTAATATCAAAAGGAAGATGTGAAGCAGCTTTACTTAAAACTTCAAGACTACTTACCTTTAACTCAACCTCTCCTGTGGCTAATTTGGGATTAACGTTTTCACTGGATCTTTCCTGTAAAATTCCCTCTACTGAAATGACAGCTTCCCTACCAAGACCCATAATTAGTGAATCGTCATCAATTACAACCTGTGTTATACCATAACTATCTCTTAAATCAATAAATATTACTCCTCCATGATCACGGATAGTATCAATCCATCCTGCTAGTCTGACCTGCTGACCAACATTATCCTTCCTCAACTCATCACAATTATGTGTCCTATACATGTTCATTTCCATTCCTCCTATTATATAAAAAAAATAGTCCCTCAAAAACAAAAATGTTTCTGAGGGACGAGAATTCTCCCGCGGTGCCACCCACATTGGCGCAAATACGCCCTACTCATTAATAAAGAGTTCTATACAATTTTGTACAGGAGAAGTGTTGCTCAATCTACTACTCTCTTAATCAGTGCTTACAGCCACGACACTGAATCTCTGTTAAGATTTCCAAAAAGATGAGGTCTTCGCCCTTAATTCTATAATGACCTTAAATATAACATAATATGTTTTATATATCAAGAAGTTTTTTTAGTCTCTAAAGCAGATGATTTCTTTATATAATGTAATAGCCTCAAGAATTACTGCCTGCGTAGCAGACTATAAGAATTCATTTTCATGTGATTTAAAAAAGTCATAATAGCTACGGACATTTTCCAACTCTGTCCAAGACTCTACAGTAACAGGATTCTCATCAAGGTTGTATATTCTAGCCCCTCGCATGGCTAGTAAAAACGGAGAATGTGTAGATATAATAAATTGACATCCAAAAAATCGTGCTGAATCCTCAAGGAACTTCACCAATTCAAGTTGACGTTTTGGTGAAAGACTATTTTCTGGCTCATCCAATAAATAGAGCCCATTGTCCTGGATTTTTTCAGTAAAATAAAGAAATGCACTTTCTCCGTTAGAATATTCACGCACATTGTCTACCAGTTGACTTCTAACATAACGTGACTGTGTCTTTCTTCTAGCATTATTTACTTTTTTTAGCTGTTCATAATCAGCCAATGATTCCATCTTGAAACTCGAGTATTTAGCATCCAGATATTCATCGAATATCTTATCCCTCTTCAAATCGATACCTTCATTTAAGTTTCGAATATTCAACATATAGTCAAATACATCATCACTTGTAATGATCCTACTTCCTTCTGGTATATCATCCTCTTCATTCATATTGCATAAATTGACATAGTCGGGAAAAAAGTTGGATTTATTAAAAATAGAATCACGAGTAATACCAGTCTTTTCAGCAATTACATTAAGTGCTGTTGATTTCCCCGATCCATTGCCCCCATATAGAATAGTAATCACATCAAAGTCCAATCTATGAAGATCATTACGAGATAATATCTTGAATGGATAATATGAGTCATAGCAAGTTCTTTTGATAGAAAGAATAAAATCGTACTCCAAATCAGCATTTGGAAATGTAAAGGATTTTAAGTATATCATTTTTTCTCCTAATCTTAATCTTTGTAAAAATAAGATAACAAGCTCATAATTTATTAATATCGCTAAAACCTAACTTCGCTTTATCTTTATCTGCTTTTTTCTACCTTTCTTATAATATATAATAGTTTGTGAATATCTTCAAGCCCAAATGCTCCCAAATTTATTACTAACCAATTATAAATTTACTGTCAATCCATCATATGCAATATTATAGTTGTGTGCTTTTGCTAAAGTCAGCATATTTTCATGTGTATCATTGCCTTCGTGTGAAATATGAGTAGCAAATATAAGTGTATCATCTGTTACAGTACCCATAATTCTTAGCCTATCCACTATCTCAATAAGTTGACCAGCATCTAAAT
>JAAYRC010000108.1 GCA_012518975.1 Clostridiales bacterium | reverse complement strand
TATAAATCACCTATTATTTTACCATCACTCATATAAAGTAGTCGTTCAGCACGAAGAGCTGCTTTTGCATCATGGGTAACCATAGTAATACTCTGGCCTTTTTCATTTAACTGACTTAATATATCAAGAATTTCCTTACTGCTTTTTGAATTTAGGGATCCTGTTGGCTCATCTGCAAATATCATCTCTGATTCATTAATTAAAGCTCTGACTATAGCTGCTCTTTGTGCCTGTCCTCCAGATACTTGAGATGGTTTTTTATTCATTTCTTTTTCTAAACCAACACTTTGAAAAAGTTCCTTTGCCCTATCCAATACCAGCTTTTTGTTATTCTTTTTAAGGTATCCAACAACTAAAATGTTTTCCAATAAGCTTAAATGGCCTAATAAATTTATTCCTTGAAATACAAACCCAACTTTGTCTCTTCTAAAGACAGCTGTTTTTGTCTTGGACATCTCATTTAAATCCCGGTTTTCAAACATAACTCTTCCACGGGTAACAGAATCCATGCCTGAGAGCAAATATAAAAGTGTACTTTTACCAGAGCCTGACGCTCCCATAATTACTGTAAACTCTCCTTTATAGATTTCAAGATTCATATTCTCTATAATAGAATATTCCACACCCTCTGTTACAAATACTTTATCTACATCATCGCAACTAATTATTATTTCCTTCACAATAACAATAGTCCCCTTTCTCTTTCTTAGCCAATTATTTATTCATTTAAAACTAGGGTAGTTCCTGGTTTGACAGATCACCATCAGGTTTACTTTTATAAGTTAGTTTTTTCTTTGGTGTATTTGAATTATCGTCCCAATAATAAGGATGGTGTTTCATTTGCAATACCAAGCAACATTTTGATGGTCAGGGGTAATGGTGCTAGCAATAATTAAATCTATGCTTAATACATCTATATTACTTTTCTCAACCACTTTTCTTGATGCTTCATAAGCCAAGTCTGTAAAAGCTTGAGACTCTTCTACATATCGTCGTTCTACAACTCCTATTTTGTTTCGTATCCATTCATCTGTAGTATCTAAATAAGTTTCAAAAAATTGATTGTTAATTATTCTATTTCTAACTGCAAAATCAATTGCACGAATACCTACGTTCATTGCACTTAATTCTCTAGCTAATATTTCGCTACTCCTTTCTAATTATGAAAGCACTAAACCATTTATACATAAAGATTATCCTATAAATGGCATTGTACTAACCATGATTTGCCATGTCAACCCATTATATCCTGTTTTACGCACTTTTATCCTATTTTATACCTTTATTATATATTGCTGACGTTTTCTGGGTTTGTAGTTTACTTGATTACTTTTCAATAACTAGGTCACGCTCACTTGTAAAACGAAATCCTAATTTGTAAGGCAAAGTGCAACCTTTGTAATTGCTATATGAATATTTGTAAATGAGATGTAACTTTCAAGATATAATTATAAATTTCATAATTGACGATTTATACCTTCAATTATATTTGTTGTATACAGATACGCCGAATATCATCACTAAATTGAAAGAATGGCCGAATCACATCCCAATGTATTGATAATTTAACAGGACAAACGAAGCATTTTTATCTGTAATGCAATAGTTTTATTATTTTTATTTAGTATTATTTACTCCACAAAAGGGTTAAAGACTGAATATTTTTTACTTGATTTGTATATGTTTTATGATAAAATTAATTTTGAACATAAGAGAGCAATAATAGATATTTACAAAGGGGAGCTTCAAAGAGAGGCTGAGAGTAAGCTATAGCTTAGACCCGTAACCTGATTTGGATAATGCCAACGTAGGGATATATTTTGCATAATTTAATGCATATATACTTTAATTGGTATATATGCATTTTTAATTAATACAAATTTTTACTTCAATTATGGGAAAGGGGATAAAAATAAAGTATGCTAAAAGAATGTATTAATAATGTACGAAAAAAAGCACCTCTTATTCACAATATTACAAACTATGTAACCGTAAATGATCTTGCTAATGCACTTCTTGCCTGCGGTGCAAGTCCGATTATGGCAGATGACCGAGATGAGGTAGAGGATATCATATCTATTTGCGGCGGATTGAACATCAATATTGGAACCTTGAATAAAGATACAATAACCTCAATGTTTCTTGCAGGGAATAAGGCAAACCAATTAAGACGGAAGGTTCTACTTGATCCAGTTGGTGCAGGTGCCAGTAGGCTTCGTACAGATATAGCAGTCAAGCTGATGAGAGAAGTTAAGTTTAATGCTATTAGGGGAAATATCTCTGAGATCAAGACCTTAGCTTTTGGAAGCGGAAGGACAAAGGGGGTTGATGCTGATCTTGCCGATGTTATAAGAGAAGATTCCCTTGACAAGGCAGTGTCCTTTATAAAAACATTTGCTAATGAGGCTGGATGTATAGTGGCAGTAACTGGTCAAATTGACCTTGTTAGTGATGGTAATCAATGTTATGTCATTAGAAATGGTAGAGCAGAAATGAGCAAAGTCACAGGTACCGGCTGCCAACTTTCAGGTATAATGACAGCCTTTCTTGTTGCCAATCCAGATAATGAGCTTGAAGCGGCTGCGGCTGCTGTGTGCACTATGGGTCTTGCAGGAGAAATGGGATGGAGCAATATGCAGCCTTCAGATGGAAATAGTACATATAAGAACAGAATTATTGATGCCATTTACAAGATGGATGGAGACATATTAGAAAAGGGGGCAAGGTATGAGCTTAGATAAAAAAGATTTGCTACTATATGCTGTAACTAACAGATCCTGGCTGGCAGGTAACAATCTCTATAGTCAGGTGGAAAAAGCAATAAGAGGGGGAGTAACCTTTGTGCAACTTAGGGAAAAGGAACTTCCAACAACAAACATCCTTGAAGAGGCAAAAAAGATTAAAAAATTGTGTGACAAAAACCAAGTTCCTCTAGTAATCAATGACAATGTAGATATGGCTATAGAGATAGATGCTGACGGAGTCCATGTAGGTCAAAAAGATATGGAGGCTGGCCACGCCCGTAGACTTATAGGAAATAATAAGATTCTGGGAGTATCGGCACAGACTGTTGAACAGGCAGTTCTAGCAGAAAAAAATGGAGCTGATTACTTAGGAGTTGGGGCCGTATTTCCCACTGACTCTAAGGTTGATGCAGAAGATGTAGACTATGAAAGCTTAAAAAAAATCTGTGAAGCTGTGAGCATTCCTGTTGTAGCCATTGGAGGCATCAATAAAAATAACTTACATAAATTATCAGGCTCTGGCATATGTGGAATAGCTGTAATTAGTGCAATATTTGCCCAAACTGATATTGTTAAAGCTACGGCCACACTAAAAGAATTAACCCAAAAGATGATTAATGCATAATAGGGGTTAAAATCCATTAGTAAAGTATAGAGATAGATATAAAAAGTTGAGAACTCAGTGAAATGGAGGAAAAATATGAAGACAGCATTAACAATTGCAGGAAGCGATTCCAGTGGAGGCGCAGGCATCCAGGCAGATATTAAGACAATGACTGCAAATGGTGTATATGCCATGAGTGCCATTACTGCACTTACTGCACAAAATACAAGAGGCCTTACAGGAATAATGGAGGTTACTCCAGAGTTTTTAGAAAAGCAGATAGATAGTGTATTCACTGACATCTATCCTGATGCAGTTAAAATCGGCATGGTCTCATCTGTTGATTTGATAAAAACCATAGCAGAAAAATTAAGATTTTATAAGGCAAAAAACATTGTTGTTGACCCTGTAATGGTGTCCACCAGCGGTTCAATACTTATTCAAAATGATGCAGTAGAGGCTATGAAAAACCTTTTATTTCCCCTGGCAGTATTATTGACTCCTAATATTCCGGAAGCCTCTGTTTTATCAGGCTTATCTATTGAAAATGAATTAGATATGATAAAAGCAGCTGAAATCATAAGCAATAAATACAGTTGTGCAGTTCTTTGCAAAGGGGGACATAGCATTAACGATGCTAATGATTTATTGTATAGGAATCATGAATACAGATGGTTCATAGGAGAGAGAATTAATAATAATAACACCCATGGAACAGGATG
>JAAYRC010000107.1 GCA_012518975.1 Clostridiales bacterium | reverse complement strand
TCCTTATTACCTATTCCATATAGGGCTATAATAATAACCAAATTCGCCAGACCAAGCTTAATTCCCGGTACTGGAAAGGGGATTGGAATAAGGCTTTCAATATAAGAAAAGATAAAAGCCAATGCTATAAACATACCATATAAGGATATTTTTTTTGAATTCATTGTAACTCCTTTGTATATTAATAAAATTTAGTTGGCGATAGCATCAAGTTCACTTTCTTCTCCACCTATTATCTTAAGTACCACCTTGTTAGGTAAACATGTAATAGTTTCATTATTATAATGAATACTCCTATGCTTTACACATAGTTTATCAGGACAGCTAGCATCAATCATACTTACATTTCCATCTTTAATCTCAAGAGTATTCCAATGTCCATCCTCATGCTGTATTTTATATATAGCATCCTCACTAAGATCAAAGACTTTATCTTCAATACCATCAATAGTAATAAGCACCCTACTACCCTCTGATTTAAAAAATTGCATCAGAAAAAAAGCAATACCTATTAGCAAAATTATACCACTTAATAAAAATATATCATTCTTCTTCATATTCACCCTACGATAATTAAGAAGCAAGTGTAATATATGATTTGACACTTGCTCCTTTAATTTAATCTCTTTTAATTATTATAACATGGATAAGATCATGTATACAAAGCCGGTAGATAATAGGTCCACTGGCATATGTTTTATCTCCTTGCTTATCCTTGAAAATACAAGATACTTTTTTATAGAATATACTAATAGCAAAACTAATACAATAGTTATTATAGTGCTTATGGTTGGATTGATTCCATCTATTATAAAGGGCTGTATCAAAATAACAATAGGTAAAATAACATAGAAACTTTCACTGTCCTGGCTAGTTTCTGTGTCCTTATAATAAATCCTATTGAGAATAGCAAGCCCAATACCAGTCAGAATAAAGCCCATTATAGCCTGGGAAAATCCATAAGACTTAAAATCAAAATCTGCTATTTCAAACCCATAAATTGCTCCATTTGTCATAAACTCCCTTACAATAGAGATTATAAGAAGTCCAGCAAAGGCTCCTGCTCCTTCAAGTAAAAGACGGTTATAGTCAGTATCAGGATCAGAATGTATAATATGTTTTGCTATAAGGATACCTAAGAAGATATGAAATAAAGCTGCAGTATTCTCAATTTCATAACCCAAGACCCCTATCAATACAACTTGGAACAAAGAATAGGTAAGGGAAATCATAAGTATTAAAACACATGCAGTCCTACTCCATTTAGGAAGGGTTTTTCCAAACAAACGGTCAATCACCAAGCCAAGGGTGGTAAGGAGTAAAATTAGAATACCCGTTATCAAGGCATCCCTCATATTTTGCGAAAAAATCACCATGGCTAGTGCAAATGCTTCCATCGGATATCTTACTTTCATAGCCCTTTCCTTTCTTGTTTAGTTACCTGCATATTCGCTTATAAATTTATAAGCATTATTCACAAGCGAAAGTATAGCATCGGTTGTAACTGTAGCTCCTGAGATGCCATCAATCTCACCAACATCACCACTAGCAACATCTTGGCCACTTGCTTGGTCTGAACCTGTGCTTTCTGCACCTTCACCACTTGCAGCCATTATAAGTGCCTTCTCTGCTAGGTCTATGAAATTGCCTATACTTATACTAACACCAGCAACTACATCAATTTTACCATTTTCATCAATAGTAAGACCCTCAATTGACTGGTTAGCCAAAACATAATTAGCAAGTGCATCTGCCTGTTCCTTCCAGGTAAGACCATCATCAGTCATAACATATTCACCGACACTTGACAAATAACTTTTATATTCTCCCTCTCTATTCATAGAGTCAAACACAAGAGAAGTTATGTTACCATTCTCAACTTTAATTGTAAGCATATAGAGAAATCCTTTGTTATCAGCTTCCTCTTCTTCTACCCTGTATATTCCATCCTGGAGGCTATTTGCTGCATCAGGACTAGCTTCCTGACCTGTATCTCCTGCCTCAGCTACTGGAGCCTTACCTGTAAGATAGATAGGAGCAGAAATCCCTTCAAACTGCGAAAGAAAACTATCTTCCTCCATAAGGGCACCATAGCCTGGGGTCTCAGTGTGGCTAACAACATTTACTTCCTTAATTGTTTTTGCATCGCTTTCGAAAACCACTTCCCAAGTCACAGGCTTAGGAGCAAAACCTTTCGCTTCAGAAACAACTGCATATCCAGT
>JAAYRC010000106.1 GCA_012518975.1 Clostridiales bacterium | reverse complement strand
CTTGTATTAGTATTGTTAGCATTCCTGCTTGTGTTGGTATTGTTGGCATTTCTGCTATTACTATTGTTATTGGACGTATTTGTTGTATTTCTTACATTTGATGACTGATTACTGTTTCTAGAATTATTATTCATTCTTGGCCTCCTAATAATTTATAAATTAATATTACGTCATTATTATCTGCCTTTTAATCAGAAATATTCACTTTGCATAGGTGTAAAAATACTATCTACATCCTCTATTTTCCATTAATCGTTTTATTCTTTAGTAATATGTAATTTATATAATAATGTCCTAATTTCTGTATATCATAGTCTTTTTTTCTATTTTTAACTTGCATATTAAATGTTTTTGTATTATAATAATAAAGTGCTCTGAATATCATTTCCGAGCATATATAACCCCTTATTAATTATTTATACTCCCCTCATCGAAACGACCGCCTGGCTCCCCCTTGCGGTCGTTTCACTTTATATAAGTATTATCGTTTTCGAAAGACTGTAAATATCAAAATAATAAATAAAACAGGAAGGGAAAAAGCAAACAAAAGTTTTAGTATCATCAAACCTACTCTAATTAATATATAAAAAATTAATAATAAAATTAAAGTAAGGAACAATTTATGATACCATTTAACTTTAAAAAACATCCTTTTATTGCTTGTAGATCTATAATAAGGGTTAGAGCTTTCATCGCTATACCCATTATAATTACTCCAGCTGCTAGACTCTCTTTGTCTTGAAGCATTTTCAGTATCTATAATTGTCTTGGCTATAAGTCTTGGATTACCAAGCTCTTTAAGTATCTCCTCTTCACTTTTATCTGATTGTGAACTTATATATCCATTATAGAATCTAAGGCTCTGTTCAAGAATATTATTATCCACTTCGCCTTCTAAGGACTCTTTCAATACATTTAGAAATTCATTTTTATCCACTTATATCCCTCCATTCTAACAAACACAAACAAAAGCTTAACTTTAACTTTTAGTCTTTATTACAACATTCACTTTATATTAGTAATTAGCTTAACTCCTTTTGCCTATTTTAACATACTTGTATTAGACTGTATATTAAGAATCAATTAATAATAGCCAGTCTATATTAAATCAAGATAAATCTAGATGGATTCCAGCCTCAAGCACTAAGCCTCCTATTTCCTGTAGGATTCATTGATAGTTCTTCTAGAGTTCCAATAAGAAAGAGTTTCGCTCTTTCCTAGTACATAAAAAAATGTGTCTGCATACAATATCCTTGAATGCCAACACACCACTTATATACACATATATATAACTACTTCAAACTTATATAATAACAAATAAGACCCTCTTATCAGAAGGTCTTAGATGTGCCGTAGAAGATTCGAACTCCTGACCTTCTGGTCCGTAGCCAGACGCTCTATCCAGCTGAGCTAACGGCACAAAATATAGTAAAAATAAAAATCAATGCCGGCGACCGGAATCGAACCGGTACGGGATTTGAGTCCCGCAGGATTTTAAGTCCTGTGCGTCTGCCTGTTCCGCCACGCCGGCATTAATGGGACCTATAGGGCTCGAACCTATGACCCCCTGCTTGTAAGGCAGGTGCTCTCCCAGCTGAGCTAAG
>JAAYRC010000022.1 GCA_012518975.1 Clostridiales bacterium | reverse complement strand
TGACTTTGGATTGTACATAATTAATATAACTCCTTTCTTAATCGGGTCAGAAATATCTTTCCCTTCAGCATTGGAATTCTTTATTGGATAGATTTATGGTCTCCACGGGAGACAGCTAGATGATAACCGATTGCTTCCATCCGCTTTTCCATACAGTATCGGCATTCTGCCGCCTCATCTCCTGTGCAGATTTTATTGTCATATAGTAGATATTTTTCTCTTACACCTATAGGTGAAAGATTGGGCATAACTACATTTGCTCCAGCTAAAATACCAAGTTCCCTGCCCTTGGGATTAATTGTTCCTAGTGCTGTGGTAGCAGGAAGTAATACATTCGGAAGCATCAAGCGAATAAGTGCCAGTAAAAACAATGTAAGCTCAAGTGTTCCAGCTTCCTTATCAGCAAAAGGCGTTCCATGATGTGGTATAAATGGACCTATGCCAACCATATGGGGATTTAGGTCCTGAATGAACAATAAATCCTCAACTAGGCATTGGGTTGTTTGAAAGGGTGACCCTACCATGAATCCGCAACCGACCTGGTATCCAATGTCTTTTAGCATATAAAGGCAGTCTTTTCTATTATCAAGTGATAGCATTTTAGGATGTAACCTTCCATAATGCTTAGGATCCGCTGTTTCATGCCGTAGTAGATAACGTTCTGCTCCAGCATCAAAAAATGCTTTATAGCTTTCATAGCTTCTTTCGCCAATAGAGAGTGTGATGGCACAATCAGGATATTCACCTTTAATACTGAGGATAATATCTATTATTTTTTCATCTGTAAAATACATATCCTCCCCAGCTTGTAGGACAAAAGTACGAAAGCCCAGATCATATCCAGTCAAACAGGATTCAAGAATCTGTTCTTTTGTCAAGCGATAACGGTCTGCATTTGTGTTACTTTTTCGTATACCACAGTAATAGCAATCATTTCTACAGTAGTTGCTAAACTCTATGAGCCCCCGCATATACACGTCATGCCCATAATTTTCTATTCGGACAGCCCTTGCTTTCTCAAAAAGATATTCCGAAAGTTCAGGATTTCGGTTTTCAATCAGTTCTTTATATTCTGTCTGGGATAGAGTATTTGATTTGTAAAGTTTATCAATTAACAGCTTCATAATATACCTCGTTCATCATCTTAATGGTTACTAGGCTTATATAATTCTATTACATGAAAAAAGCGCCTTTAGAAGGCGCAATAATATTAATAGCAAATATAATAATTGCCTGTGCCTTCCGCCTAATAAATCAATATTTGGCGTCAGTAACAATTTGTTGTTTAAGCTTTGTCGTAAGACAGGTCTTTTGACTTAGCAATTATACCTTATTGCTTTTTTATCCATTTGTCAATACAATTTTTTAAATATACCCTTAAGATAGTATTATTATGTATCATATATTCTTCTATCTATAAAAGATATCATCTATGATAACTTCATCACCGCAATAAATGCAATATTTTTTATTCTTTTGTAGCACTTTACCACAATTTGAACATTCACCTGGAGGCTCAGGAGTTACTTTACCATCCAGCTTTCCATCTTTCATATCAACCTCATTGATTTTTTGCTTCAAAATTTCATCAGTAAAATTATTAGTTTCTTTTAATATAATCCATAAAGCTTCTGTTATCATCATGAGCCTTTCTACTTTTTGATTTAAGTATTTGATCTCTGTAGTTGGTTCGCTGACACTTGCTTTTGAATCTATCACATCTATTTGATTTAGGCTTCCCATTCTCCCCCTACTACTAAACGCATAACCTACAAAACTATTATCAATCATTTTGTTATTCCTCCTTATTATTATTTTACTTTGATACAGAATACATATACTTTCATTTACATTATTGTATTTGTGGGTCGGTTTTATATAATATACAGTATTTATCTGGATTATACAATTAAATCAATAAACTGTAATCTTACTTTTAATATTCTTTAATCCTACTCTAAATATTTGTGTTTTTTATAATGTTTTTTCCTGGTTTTGTCTATTGATTCTTTGTAGTTATATCTCATGACAATTTCACAGTTCTATTATAAAAAAAATGTTACAAACTACTTTTCGTAATATGTAACATTTTTATATGAAAATATTATGGAATTATTCTTGTGTTTTAACATCAATCCATGATGGAACAAAGCAACATTTTATTGTTATATTACAAGAGTAAATGAAAATAAATACTTAAATCTCCTATCTATTTAAATAGAATACATACTGCTTTTTGGCTTCATCCCCAACCACTACCTGGTCAGAGTTGATCTTAAAAATCCGTTCAATTTCTTTACTCTCAAATACAGCTTCTGCTGTATTATATATTGACACTTGTCCATTATCCATCAAACATATTTTATCTGAATAGCTTAGGGCATTGCTTAAGTCGTGTAGCACCATAATCACCGTTTTTCCCATCTGTTTTAGTTTTTTTACTATTTCTAATATTTCAAGCTGATGATTGACATCCAGATAGGTGGTTGGTTCATCCAAAAATATTATATCAGTATTCTGGGCTAAAACCATTGCGATATAAACCTTTTGCCGTTGCCCACCTGAAAGTTCTTTAATATTCTTATTAATATGTTGGTTAAGACACATATTTTCGATAGCTTGGTCCACTATTTCCCTGTCTTGTTTCAATGGAGTTCGAGAAAAGCCTAAATATGGGTACCTACCGTGCATAACCAGATTATATACTGTTATGTTAGCTACCGCTCTAAGCTGAGGTAAAAAGGAAATCTTCTTTGCCAACTCCTTGTTCTGATAATCTCTTATGTCTTTGTCATCTATGATAATATGTCCACGAAAAGGCTTTAATAAATTTGAGGCTGTTCTTAATAAAGTAGTTTTTCCACAGCCATTTTTACCGATAATACTTGTAATACTGCCTTCTTCAAAAGTCATATTAATATTCTTTATAATTTCAACTTTATTATAACCTGCATATATATTTTCTAATTTAATCATATAGTTGACCTCTCTTGCCTTTTAGTAATAGATATATGAAAAAGGGGCCTCCTAAGAATGATAGAACTATTCCAACAGGAATTTCATAGGGTGCAAATAGTACCCGGGCTAGTAAATCACAAATGAGAGTAAAAATACTTCCTAAGAGTGCTGATACTGGAAGTAGAATTCTATTATCATATCCAACAAAAAGTCTAGATACATGAGGTATAATAAGTCCAACAAAGCCTATTAATCCAGTAAAGCTTATAGCACTTCCTGCTAGGACTGCAGCAAGAATTAAGAAAGTAAAACGAATCCCAGCTACATTTAAACCCAAGGATTTGGAGGTCTCATCCCCAAGTGCTAATATATTCATATCATAGCTTAAAATAAGAGCTATCACAAAGGCTATTATAATAATTACTCCAGCAAATCTTAACTTATCCATAGTTATACCTGAAAATCCCCCAATTAAGAAAGCTGTACGGGCGATAACTGTATCGGGTTTTAGTGTAAGTATAGTATCTATAATTGCTCCAATAAAGCTTGAGACAGCAACTCCTGATAGAATAATTCCCATCCGAGAAGCCCCAGTCTTATGTGCAATAAAATAGACTAATAGTACTGCTATTATTGCCCCTGCAAAGGCTGCTATGGTTGTTAGATACAAATTAGTTGGAAAAAAAGCTGCTACTAATATGGTAAACAAACCAGCACCTGAATTTACTCCTATTATACTTGGACTAGCAAGAGAATTATTAAGTACCGATTGTAGAATTACTCCTGAAACTGCAAACGCACAGCCTGCAAGAACTGCCGCCAGGGTTCTTGGTATTCTAACATACATTATAATTCTGTAGGAGTTTTGACTAGTATCTCCTTGTTTTAGGGAGGAGATAATATTAGATAGAGGAATTTTTGAAGAACCAACACTTATACTTAAAAGTATTCCTATTATTAATAAAACTGTAAGAAAAGCTATAACAGAAATGTTATAGCTTTTGCTGTTCTTATTATCTTTTTTCTTATTGGAATTGATTTGGATAAAGAATTTTTGCAATAAATTCATAGCTTTCACCCCATCTTGCATTAGGTTTGTAGTGGAACAAGTCTTTAGGAAGTACAATATAACGATCATTTTTTACTGCGGACAGACCACTCCATGCTGGGTTCTTCTCTATTCCATCCTTCAGAGCCTGTATTGCCTTCTCGCTATTTCCCATTGTAACAACAAATATATAATCCGGGTCTTCTTCAATAATTTCTTCTATACTTAGATCCTCTAGAAGGGACTTATGCTTTGCTGCTATATTAACTGTACCTAAGTCATCAAAAATCTTACATGCCATATTGTCATCATCTTTTGCCTTAGCACCACTTGAAAAAGCACGTATAAATAATATTTCAGGTGAT
>JAAYRC010000105.1 GCA_012518975.1 Clostridiales bacterium | reverse complement strand
GTAATTATCTATTGAGGGTAAGAATTGAAAGGAGTAATTGACTATGAAGGCAAAATTTATAAGTCCTGTTGTAACTGCTTTTGATTGCAAGTATAATCTAGATATAAAAGCCAACCAAAAAATTTGGGATTTTGTTATAGAGGGTGGAGTAGATGGTATTATCCTTTTGGGGAGTACAGGAGAATTTTTCGCCCTATCCATGGAAGAAAAAAAGGACCTTATATACGCTGCTTGTAAGCATATAAATCATAGAGTTCCGCTAATTGTTGGAACTGGAAGTATGATACAGGAAGAAACTATTATTTTATCAAAGTATGCCATTGAACAAGGGGCCGATGGAGTAATAATAGTAGCTCCGTATTACTTTTCATTAACACAGGATAGTTTGGAGGACTATTTTGATACTATTGCAAATTCTGTTGATGGCAAAATATACCTATACAACTATCCAGAGAGAACAGGATATGATTTGACAGCAGACCTAATGTTAAGACTTAGGAGAAAACATGATAATATCGTAGGTTGTAAGGATACGGTAGTAGGATTTGCCCATACTCGTAAGCTTATAGAGACCATATTGCCTGAATTTCCAGATTTTGAGATATATTCTGGCTATGATGATAACTTTGCCCATAATTTACTTAGTGGTGGGAGCGGAGTGATAGGAGGACTAACTAATGTGGCACCTGAAGTGGGTTCGGGCTGGGTCAAGGCTTTTGATGATAATGACTTAGAAAGAATATCATATTATCAAAAGAAAATGGATATTCTTGCACAGTTATTTGACATTGGAGTTCCATTTGTTCCTCTTGTAAAAAAGGCTATGATTCTAAGAGGTATACCAATGGAGGAGATAAGTACACCCCCTTTGCAAAAACCAACTATTGAGCAAATTGAAAGAATAAAAAATATACTAATGGAGATAGAATCGTAAGTGCAATAGCTTACAAATATAAAAGGCTGATATAAAATATTATTATTAGGGATTTCCCTAAAAATATTTTATATCAGCCATGTTTTATAAGCTAAGCTGTAGATTTATTATATTATTTGGTATAGTTATCAAAATAGCCTTGAACATATACTATAGGTGTTCCCTTATCGCCACTTCCTGATGTAAGGTCACACAATGAACCTATAAGGTCTGTTAGATTTCTTGGAGTTGTACCTAGAGAAGCCATATCATTAACAAGATTATCGGTCCTATTATTAATATATTCAGATATGGCTTTTTTTAAATCCTCTCCCTGTAAATCTGCAAAATTATTATCAGCGAGATATTTGAGTTTCACCTCATTAGGCTGCCCCTCTAAACCACAGGTATAGGCAGGAGATACAACAGGATCAGCTAACTCCCAGATTTTACCCACGGGATCTTTGAAGGCTCCATCACCATAAACCATAGCTTCTACCTGTTTTCCAGTGAGTTTGAAAAACTTCTGGCTGATTTCATCTACAACTTTTTGACAGTCTCGGGGAAAGAGTTTTACAGAGTCCTCTGTAGCGCTATTACAGCCTAATAGACCGTATCTTTCATTATATCCACTGCCGTCAACAGAAGAAGTGAGTATATCATCAAGTCTATATATTGTCTTTACTCCTGCATTTGTTAATAGTCTTTTTGTACGTTCTCTAGAGTGTATATCACATAAGAGAACATTTCTTGTATGCTTCAGGATAGCACGACAATCATTAGCAAGAATGATTTCAGCTTCACATCCCTCATTTTCAATTATATTTTTATAGTAATCTATATAGTCTACACCTGTAAATGGATGCTTATAAGAACCAAAAAGTTGGCGATATATTTCTTCAGTCAATACATCTGTCCAAGGATTAATCCCCTTTTCATCCAAAGCATCTAAATCTACTAGATGATTTCCAACTTCATCTGAGGGGTAGCTAAGTAACAGTGTAATTTTCTTTACTCCTCTTGATATTCCCTTAAGACATGTTGCAAATCTATTCCTACTGAGAATAGGAAATATAACACCTATATGGTCATTACCAAACTTTTGATTAATATCTAAAGCAATTTGGCTAACGGATGCATAGTTTCCTTGTGCTCGGGCAACGACTGCTTCAGTTACTGCAACAATATCCTTATCATATATTTGAAAGTTTTCCTGCTTAGCAGCTTTTAGGACGCTTTCTACAACGATATCAACGATATTATCACCCTCACGTATTATAGGGGCACGTACACCTCTGGATATAGTTCCGATTAATCTTTCCATAACATTCGCTCCTCACACTATATTATAAATACATCAATAACACAAAAATAGTATATCATTGTTTTTGTCTTTAGTAAAACTAATAGTTGTTATAGTTGCCATAAGTTTTACTAATGTTATAAAATAGGAGAACAAATAAAAGAAAAGCCATCTACTGATATGGAATCCTGTGGAAAAACCCAATCAGTAGATGGCATGTTTTAATTAAATATACTATTTATATGGATGTATTGTCTGTATGGTCCCGTCTTCGTTATACTTTATTTCGGTAAACTTTATAGAACGTCTATGGTCTATGCCACCTGATAATGAGGCATCATGGTAGAAGAGATACCATTTACCCTTAAATTCTACTATTGACTGATGGGTTGTCCAACCAACTACAGGCTCTAGGATTCTACCTCTATAGGTGAAAGGTCCCATTGGATTGTCGCTGGTAGCATAAACAATATAATGGCTTGAACCTGTTGAATAGGACAGATAGTAGGTTCCATTATATTTGTGTACCCAAGGTGCCTCAAAAAAGCGTCTATCCTCATCACCGGCTAGAAGAGGCTTGCCATTTTCATCTAGTATTTTAAATTCTACTGGTGGCTCGGCAAATGTAAGCATGTCATCGCTCATTGGTGCAACCCATGGTCCTAGAGCGATTTCATCTGGATTTTGCTCTCCTGCATCTGGATCAAACTTTCCAGTCTGCCATTTTTCTAACTGGCCTCCCCAAAGACCTCCTGCATACATATATGCTTTTCCATCGTCATCAATGAACACTGCGGGGTCAATACTATAGCTTCCAGGAATATAATTAGGCTCAGGTTTAAATGGTCCAGCCGGATTATCGCTAGTGGCAACACCTATACGAAAGATTCCTTCCTTATCCTTTGCAGGAAAATAAAAATAGTAGGTATCATTTTTAAATGCAGCATCAGGAGCCCACATCTGCTGACTGACCCAGGGTACATCCTTCATATGAAGTACTTGTCCATGGTCAACTACAGGTGCATCAATATCATCCATTGAAAACACATGATAATCTTCCATAGTATACTGGGTTCCTTCGTCATCTGATACACCGTCATGCTCTAAATCGTGGGAAGGATAAATATATATTTTATCTTCGAACACGTGGGCAGATGGATCAGCAGTATAAAGATGTGTTACTAATGGTTCATTCTGTTTTGCGTGTTTACTCATAATTTCACCTCGTCATTTTTATGCTAATCATTACATACGCCTTAATTATAACAGGGATTTTCAAACAATCAAGGTTAAAACTACATATAAAACATAATTAATTGTAATGTCTATAACATATTTAGAATATTTTTAAATTTATTGTAATCTATTCTGACTTAACTTTATTATAAATTCTTAGATTAGCTTACTGCTAATGTATAAATCTTATGATATAATATCAGCAGGAAAATTTATATTAATACTAGGGGGGTGAAGGGATGATACTAAGAAGGCGGAAGTGTTTACTGATATTTATTGCAGTTTTACTTGTGACAATGATTTTTAATCCTTTAGAAGTAACTGGTGAAGTAAAGCCTATAGAGGAGGCGAATCAGCAACTTGAGGGTATTACTAGGGAGGAGGAGGAAACCCTAGACAGATTATTTATCCTAACCCAAGAGATAGAAGAAATGGAAAGACAAGAGGCAAGGCTTTCACAAGAAATTGCCAGTCTAATTATTCATATTGATGAGCTTGATAAATCCATTGCTATAGAAGAGAAAAATTATGGTTTGCATTTAGATATTATGGAGCAGGTATTAATAAGCTATCAACGGGGAGGGCCAGCTTCTTATCTTGATATTCTTTTAAAGGCTGAAAACCTTACATCTTTTATTAAGAGTTTAAACTTAATTAAGGATATAACAAGAAACACTGGAGAGCTTTTAGCTTCTATAGAAGAGAGCAAGAAGTTTTTAGAAGAAAACAGACAAAATCTTTATGATAGTAAGGCTATATTAGATATTAGACAGGAAGAGTTAATGGGCTCTATTGCCAATAAAAAAAGCCTACTTATGGAGCAGGAAGCTTATCTGGAATCCTTATCTGAAGAGAGAGAAAAATATCAACAGCACCTTGATAACCTAAAACTCATGTGGGACAATCTAAAGAATCTTTTTTCTCATGTGGTTGATGAGTTTTCACGGATTATTGCTGAAGGTCATTTTACCATGGAGGACCTTAACCTGAAATTCGGCTTATTTTCAGTAAAGGGTTCAATACATGAGGATACCTTTAATCGTATTATAAATGAAAATTCCCTTCTGACAGAGATGGTTTTTAGCTTCCAAAAGGATAGGGTGGTAGTAGAGGTTCCTGATAATAATTTGGTCTTATATGGACATTTTGTATTAGAAGCAAATACTAGCCTACGATTTGTGCCGGAAGGAGGCAGTTTTTATAGTATGTCCTTAGAAATAGAATCTATCAATGAATTGTTCCGTAATGGTCCTATGCTTATTGATTTTGAGAAGGTGGCAGGTGATTTGGTGGTTATTGATATTGACCTTAAGGATGTAGTTACTGAAGATGGATATATTAGCTTTACAATAGAAACAGGTTTCCTATTCTAATCTGACAAAAGGAG
>JAAYRC010000104.1 GCA_012518975.1 Clostridiales bacterium | reverse complement strand
TATTTTCTTTGCATCTTTCTTCAGATTTTTGTTATTATCTTTGGAGAGGATGTTAAGGGGGCAAAGCGTTGGATCAAAGTTGGCCAACTAGGAACCTTTCAACCATCAGAGCTTTCCAAAATAGCAGTTATACTTATGACTGCATACATAGTTAATCTTGCACCTAGAAAGTTAGATAAAATATGGGGCTTTATTCGTGTGGTTATACTGATTGCCCCATTACTGGGATTAATAATTATTGAGAACTTTTCTACAGGTTTAATTATAGGATTAATAATGGTTTCAATTTGCTTTGTTGCCAGTAAGAAGAAAGCCTATTTTATTATATCTGGGACAATACTAGGAGGTTTAGCCTCTTTGATGATATTTTTTGTTGATTTTAGGTCTACCCGAATAGATGCTTGGAGGAATGTAGAAACTCATGAAAAGGGATATCAGATACTTCAGGGGCTTTATGCTATAGCCTCAGGAGGAGTATTTGGTAAGGGTCTTGGAGAGAGCATGCAGAAGCTGGGTTTTATACCTGAATCCCATAATGATATGATTTTTTCGGTTATTTGTGAGGAGCTGGGACTCTTTGGAGCGGTGTCCTTAATCCTCTTATTCATACTTGTTTTTTGGCGTATTTTTGTTATTGCCATTAATGCCCCAGACCTATTTGGTGGCTTAATTGCTACAGGTGTACTTGCCCACATGGCATCACAGGTACTGATTAATATTGCGGTTGTTACTAGTACTATACCACCGACCGGTATTCCTTTACCTTTTATTAGTTATGGTGGAAGCTCACTGCTGGTTATCCTCTTTGAGATGGGGATAGTGCTTAGTGTATCAAACCAGATTAAGGCTCAAAAATAGGAAGGGATAGGCTGTATCTCTTATATAAGACATGAGAATCACTGGGACAAAGGAGATATCATATAGTGGTATTATATTTCCTTCATAGTCTGAGGTGTGCTATGTCGAGTATCAAGGTCATCGGAGGCAGCAAGCTTAAGGGTGAAACAATAATACAGGGTTCAAAGAATGCAGCATTACCTATTATTGCTGCTACAGTTTTGAATCAGGGTGTAACTATTTTGAGGAATTGCCCGAGAATACTGGATGTATTTCATATGATTGATGTTCTAAAAGAGTTAGGATGTACTGCTAACTGGGAGGGCAATACCCTTATAGTGGATACTACTTATATAAGCTCCACTAAGGTTTCTGAAAATTCCGTACAGAAGATGAGAAGCTCTATATTGTTTTTAGGAGCATTACTAGGAAGGACACAGGAGGTCTCCATTGCTTATCCAGGAGGTTGCTCCATAGGAAAAAGGCCAATAGACTATCATTTGGAATCCATAAAGAGTATGAATGTAAGCCAAGAATTTTGCGGCGAGAATAATAGTATAATCCATTGCTACACTGATAAAATTAAAGGGAACGATATATTCCTTAGGTTTCCAAGTGTGGGAGCAACTCAGAATGTGATATTAACCGCAGTCTTAGGAGAAGGCATAACCCGTATTTTTAATGCAGCTAGAGAGCCAGAGGTATTGGATTTATGTAACTTCTTATCCTTGGCTGGTGCAAGAATCCGTGGTAAAGGAACTGCTTTTATTGAGATTGAGGGAGTGAAAGCTCTTCATGATGTAGAGTATAAACTCTCATCAGATAGGATAGTAACAGGAACATATATGGCTGCTGTGGCCGTAGCAGGAGGCGATGTTGTATTAAGAAATATTCCAGTTAATCATATAGAGTCAGTTTCTAATGTGTTAAAAAGAATTGGATGTAAGATTAGAGTAACTGACGATGTAATGAAAATAAGTTGTAACAAAAGACCGCTTCCATATGATATACTGAAAACCCAACCTTATCCAGGATTTCCAACAGATATGCAATCTCAGCTAATGACTGTACTTAGTTTAGCGGATGGAGCAAGCACTATTATAGAAGAAATATTCGAATCACGCTTTCAAAATGCCAAGGAGTTAAATAAAATGGGAGCAAATATTACTGTGGAGAATGAAAACAAGGCGGTTATAAGAGGAGTAAACTCTTTACAGGGAGGTCTTGTAAGGGCCTACGACCTACGAGCTGGAGCAGCACTGGTAATTGCAGGACTTGCAGCACTGGGAACAACCGTTATAAGAGATGTAACCTGTGTTGAACGTGGCTATGAGGATATATGTAGAGACCTTAGGAGTCTTGGAGCAAGTATAAATTATTGTAGTGATAATATTTTGGCATGTGCATCCTATCCAATGGCTTAAGATATCAAGATAGTGCCTTTGTAACAAAAGTGTAAAAACACAATTGGCACATAGTTGAAATTAATACACAGGAGCGGAGTATAATGAGTAAGAGCTTTCGACGGAAAAAAAACAGTGTACTTAAGAGACTTGGAGTACGAATTCTGAAAATAACTGTATTCATTCTAATACCAATATGGATATTCATGTATGCATTTCAATTAAAAAACATAAGTGTAAGCGGAACATCAAGGTATAATCAGGAAGAGGTTATGGAAGAGCTAATCAATTCAAAGATAGACAAGAATACGGTTTTGTTTTATCTAAAGTACAAATATTTTATGAATATCAAGATTCCATTTATAGAGAAAATGTCCTTTGAACTTGTTGATAAAAACACCATCAAAATCAGAGTTTACGAAAAGAATATAATTGGTTGTGTGGAATTCATGGGAGATTATCTATATTTTGACAAAGATGGAATAATTGTTGAAAGTACTTCTAAAAGATTAGATGATATTCCGCTAGTCAAAGGACTAAAGTACCAAAAAATAGTACTTAATGAGAAGTTGGAGGTGCAGAAGGAAGAATTATTTGATGTAATATTGAACCTAACACAACAAATTGAAAAGCGTGAACTTGATGTCAATACAATTACATTTAATAATCAATATGAGGTAAATCTTGATTGTGGAGATATCAAGGCCATGCTGGGAAAACGAAGCTCATATGATGAAATACTAGCTAAGTTAAAAAACATAATTGTGGAGGCAGAAGGGAAAAAACTAATTATAGATATGCGTAGTGGAAGCGGTAATTTCATTGCAAAACCAGAAATACCAGAGGATTAGATAATAAATTATCAAATTTATCATAAATTTATAAAAATGTACTTGATTATTTGGCAATTTAAAGATATCATATATAATAAGATGAAACACCATAAGTTGTATGAGAATGTTTTTTCGTCCCACGATAATGTGGTTTTAAGAGGGATTATTATATAAATAGAATGACAGGATATTAAAAATATGAAAGAATACAATGAAGGAGGAGCTGACCTTGCTTGAAATAAGAACAAATGAGGCGGATAGTACTGCAAAGATACTTGTTATTGGGGTAGGAGGAGCAGGTAACAACGCCGTTAATCGAATGATAGAAGAAAATATCAAGGGAGTAGAATTCGTTTGTATTAATACGGACAAGCAGCACTTGAAAAACTGCAAGGCTCCTGTATGCATTCAGATTGGTGAAAAACTAACTAAGGGTCTTGGTGCTGGAGCTCAACCTGAGATTGGGCAAAAGGCTGCCGAAGAGAGTAGGGAACAATTAACAGAATTGGTAAAGGGATCAGATATGGTGTTTGTCACCTGCGGTATGGGTGGTGGAACAGGAACAGGCGCAGCACCTATAGTTGCTCAAATTGCAAAAGAGATGGAGATACTTACAGTTGGAATAGTTACTAAGCCATTTAAGTTTGAAGCAAAGACTAGAATGACTAATGCTGTTGCAGGTATAGAAAGACTTCAGGAGCATGTAGATACTTTGATTGTTATTCCAAATGATAAATTACTTGAAATTGTTGATCGTAGGACAACCATGCCTGATGCTTTAAGAAAAGCTGATGAGGTATTGCAGCAAGGTGTTCAAGGTATAACAGATTTAATTAATGTACCAGGACTTATTAATTTGGACTTTGCCGATGTAAGGACTGTTATGAAGGATAAGGGAATTGCCCATATAGGTATTGGTAATGGAATGGGTGATGATAAGTGTATAGAAGCTGTTAAGCAGGCTATTACAAGCCCTCTTCTTGAGACAACCATACAGGGTGCTACTCACGTTATAATTAATGTTTCAGGAGATATCAGTCTTGTTGAGGCAAATGATGCAGCGACTCTAGTACAGGAGTTAGCTGGCGACTCAGCTAATATTATATTTGGTGCTATGTATGATGATTCTAATCCAGATAGCGCTTCAATTACGGTAATAGCAACAGGCCTTGATGGAAGAAAGAAAGAACCAGTTAAAACCCCTGAATTTTTAAGAAGATCTACATCAGCTTCTTCTCCATTTGGTATAAATAAATCAGACCTAGGCATAAATAGAGGCTTTACAAGCTCTAGTCCATATACTTCAAGCCAGGCTAGCTTTAATACGGACACTAGCCGTAGACCTATAAGTCAACCGGCAAAGGCTCCTGCCAATACTAATACAGATCCCGGTGGAATAAAAATACCGGAATTCTTACAGAAAAATCGTAATAATAAATAATAAAAATATAATACATAAGAGAATTAGGCTGTCAGATTATTCAGAAATGAATAGTTTGGCAGTTTTTTTCGTACAAGGAGGGCATATTTAAAGGGTATATGTAAAATAAAGGAAACGAAAACCTTAAAACAATTAACAGAAATTGACAAATTATATTTTCCAAGCAAGTTATAATCATAGTGATGAACATACTTAATGCTTATGCAGGCATACATAATATGTGGAGGTGACTATTGTATTTAGAGGTTTATCCAGACATTGTATTTATAATAAACTTTGTCATTGATGTAATCCTTATTTTACTCCTAAAAATAGTGAATAAAAAATCCATTAGCCTATTAAGAGTTCTTTTGGCTGGTATAGCAGGAGGGGTTTCTGCTGCTGTTGTCAGTATATTTCCATGGATGAATATTATCCTTAAGTTTACATTATCATATTTATTAGGGTCGGTACTAATGATTTTTATTGCATTTGGCAAGCTTAAACAATTAGATTTTATAAAACAATGGCTTGTACTTAACCTAATTACATATTTTGTTGGTGGATTTATAAATTCTATCTACTACCACACCAATATTAGACTTGTCCTAATAAATATAGGTAATGGAAATGTATTTAGTAATATTCCAGCCCTTTATATCCTAATAGGAATCAGCCTTGTAACAGTAGTTGCCTTGATAGCAATATGGTTTCTTAGGTTATTAATGACCCATAGACCCTTAATATATGAGGTTGAGCTTTTTCTGAAAGACTGTCATGTGAAAACCAAGGGGCTCATGGATACAGGTAATTGCTTGTACGATCCAATAAGCAGAAAGCCTGTAATGGTCATAGATAATGTATTAATAGACCAGTTTATGACACCTGAGCTAAAGGAGGGTATGGAAAAGGCCAAGGCCTATCTATCCGGAAAAGCAAGTGATATACATTTGCAGGAATATAACGATTATGTGACTTCATTTAGCTATATTCCTTATAGGTCGGTAGGAAAGACAGGATTACTTTTAGGATTTAGGTTAGATAAGCTATTGATATATACAGATAAGGAATGCATCTGCAATGAAAAGGTAACGGCTGCAATCTGTGATAACCGTCTAATAAGTGGTAAAGAGGATTACCATGTGATTCTACATAAGGAACTATTGTGAAATACTAAATTTTAGAGTAGTGCTATATTTGGGAGGTTGTTTATGCTTTTAAAATTGTCAATACAGAATAAGTTTCAATTTCGGATGATACCGGACTTAAGAACTATATTATTTGGGCAGAGGGGAGAAATACATTACATAGGAGGTGCAGAAATACTACCTGCACCATTGGATTCTATTAGGGAAGCTGAGGTTATTAATGGGCTTGGTACTGACCGCGATGGAGAGATGAAAGCCATTCTCGTAGAGCATAATTTGAGGCTGGTGGTGTATATAGCTAAGAAATTCGACAATACAGGTATTGGTGTGGAGGATTTAATATCTATTGGGACTATCGGACTTATTAAAGCAATTAATACCTTTAATCCGGATAAGAATATTAAGCTTGCCACTTATGCATCCCGTTGTATTGAAAATGAGATACTAATGTATCTTAGGAGAAACAATAAAACCAAGCTGGAAGTTTCCATAGATGAACCCCTTAATGTGGATTGGGATGGAAATGAACTTTTATTATCTGATATTCTTGGGACTGAGGAGGATATTATATACCGTAATATTGAGGAGGAGGTAGACCGTAAGCTACTTAGAAAGGCTCTATCGAAACTTTCTGAGAGAGAGAGAATAATTGTGGATTTAAGATTTGGATTAAATAACGAGGATGGAGATGAAAAAACTCAAAAGGAGGTTGCAGATCTTCTGGGAATATCTCAATCTTATATATCTAGGTTAGAAAAAAAGATAATCAAGCGCTTAAAAAAAGAAATGGTGCGTTTCGAATAAATTAGATCTTAATGGAAATTATTACATTGTAATAAAAAGTATAAAGAGCTATAAAAAAGTGAATCATTATTGTTAGCGAACTATTTATCATGCAGGTAAAAGAGTTTAGGCCTTCATGGGATAAATCTTAAAACAATGACTGATTTGGAGGTTTCTTTATGGCTCTTTATAAGGTTGAGATTTGTGGTGTAAATACATCGAAGTTACCATTGTTAAAAAACAAGGAAAAGGATGAATTATTCCAAAGAATTTTAAACGGAGATATGGAGGCTAGGGAGCTCTATATAAAGGGCAATCTTCGTCTTGTATTATCCATTATCCAAAGGTTTTCTAATAGTAATGAAAATGTTGATGACTTATTCCAAATAGGCTGCATCGGATTGATGAAGGCTATTGATAATTTTGATATAACACAGAATGTAAAGTTCTCCACCTATGCTGTTCCGATGATTATAGGTGAGATACGGAGGTATTTAAGGGATAACAATGCTATTCGTGTCAGTCGGTCTCTAAGAGATACTGCCTATAAGGCTATTTATGCTAAAGAGGCTTTAGTAAGAAAGAATGAGAAGGAACCAACTATTAGCGATATAGCAACAGAAATAGGTATTAGTAAAGAGGATATAGTTTATGCTCTTGATGCAATCCAAAGCCCAGTTTCTCTTTATGATCCGGTATATGTTGAGGGTGGAGATGCCCTGTATATAATGGATCAGGTCAGTGATAAGAAGAATAAGGAGGAGAATTGGATAGAAGCCATTTCCCTAAAAGAGGCTATGGATAGGCTTCCGGAAAGAGAGCATAATATTATTAAGCTTCGTTTCTTTGAAGGTAAGACCCAGATGGAGGTTGCTAAGGAAATTGATATATCCCAAGCGCAGGTAAGTAGATTGGAAAAGTCTGCACTAAAAAACATGAGAAATTATCTATTAGGATGATTTCATAACTTTATATATTGTCATCTATATGTTATAATCCACCATAAGCTAATCATTGTATGAAATTATTTCACTAGATTAGTCCTGGTAATTGGCTAGTCTATATAAGTATGAAATATTATCTGGAAAGGATTATTGTGACATAAGATGAAGGATAAGATGATAAAGTGGTTTGAGAGTATTTATGAGGGCAGTGAGGATGTAAAGGTTTATTTTGCACCGGGTAGGGTTAACCTAATAGGAGAGCATACAGATTATAATGGAGGGCATGTATTTCCTTGTGCCTTAGAGCTTGGAACTTATGGGGCTGTACGCCCTCGCAAAGATAATGTTCTACGGTTTTATTCTATGAATTTTTCTGAGAATGGAGTAATCACTTCATCCTTAGATGAAGTTTCACACTTAGATGATAATATACACCATAAAAAAGATGATTGGGCAAAATACCCCAAGGGAGTGCTTTGGGCTTTTGCCCAGAAATTTAAAAAAGGATTAATTAACCGAGGAATGGATATATTGTATTATGGAGATATACCTAATGGCTCGGGTTTATCTTCATCTGCCAGCATAGAGGTGCTTACAGCATACATAATAAGGGATATGTTTGATATAGATATCAGCTTGAAAGATATCTCCTTGCTTTGTCAATATGCTGAAAATAAATATGTGGGTGTCAATTGTGGGATAATGGATCAATTTGCTGTGGCTTTGGGTAAGAAGGATCATGCTATATTACTTAATACAGCAAGTCTAGAATATGAATATGCGCCCTTAAAGCTTAAAAATAGCAAGATAATTATTGCCAATACTAATAAAAGACGGGGGCTTGAAGATTCTAAGTATAATGAACGAAGAAGTGAATGCGAGGAAGCCTTAAGGAGATTACAGACAGTAATTAATATAGATACGCTTGGAGATATAACAAAGGAAGAATTCGAAGATATTAAGGATGTTATTGTAGAAGATGTATTGATACGCCGTGCTAGACATGCTGTAAGAGAAAATCAAAGGACTATTGAAGCTATAGAAGCCTTGAAATCAGATGATATGGAGAGGTTTGGGAGATTGATGAATGAATCCCATCTATCCTTGAGGGATGATTATGAGGTTACAGGGCTACACTTAGATGCTCTTGTGGAAGCAGCATGGAAGCAAGCTGGACTTATCGGAGCAAGAATGACTGGTGCAGGCTTTGGAGGATGCACAGTGAATATTGTAAACGAAAACTATGTGGAGGCATTTATTGATAATGTAGGTAAGATATATATGGATATGACTGGATTAAAGGCTGATTTTTATGTAGTAGAGTCTGGAGGAGGACCAGTCATATTATAAACTTTATAAGAATGCAGGACCTATAATTGGGGAAACTCTCGATTATAGGTCCTGTTTTTTTGTAAGACCTTATCTTAAGCACTTATATTTTTTTGGGACAATTAAAAGGGGTACTTGGCAATAAAAGCTTAATCGTGTATTATATTAGGTATCTATCATAGACTAAATTATTAGATGGACATGTATTCGTTGGTATTTTACCACAACGATAGCCATCCACGCTGGGCGAGAGAGTTTCGCAAGCAAAATTATTTTTATGTACTAAGCCTAATACAAGATAAGTAACTGACAAATATATATACTAAGAAAGCGAGGATTACTATGAGCACATTTAAAGAAAATGCAAGAAAGCATCTTAAGATACAGGATAAGACTTATGAATATTATAGCTTAGAGTCCTTAGAGGAAGCTGGATATAATGTAAAGAATTTGCCATATTCAATTAAAGTTTTATTGGAATCACTTCTTCGCGGCTGGGATGGTGTCGCAATAACTGATGACCATATCAAGGATTTGGCTAACTGGGCGGACCATAGAGGTAGTAAGGGGGAGGTTCCTTTTAAGCCTGCTAGGGTTATTCTTCAAGACTTTACAGGAGTACCCTCAGTGCTGGATTTGGCTTCTATGCGGAGTGCCATTGCAGAACACGCAAAGTCACATGATGATATTGATCTTGCACAGATGATAGAGAGAATTAACCCAGAAGTACCGGTTGATCTTGTCATAGACCATTCCGTACAGGTTGACTATTATGGTACAGGGGATGCACTTGCTGAAAATGTTAAGAGGGAATTTGAAAGAAATAAGGAAAGATACCAGTTTTTGAACTGGGCACAGAAGGCGTTTGATAACTTTAGTGTAGTTCCGCCTTCCACAGGTATTGTACATCAGGTAAATCTTGAATATCTTGCCAAGGTAGTTATAGATGATCAGGCAGAAGATAAGTCTACTAGGGTGCTTTATCCTGATACCCTAGTAGGAACTGACTCTCATACGACTATGATTAATGGACTTGGAGTCCTTGGTTGGGGAGTGGGAGGAATTGAGGCCGAGGCCGGAATGCTGGGTCAACCTTCATATTTTCCTATTCCTGAGGTTATAGGGGTACGTTTGACAGGAAAGCTTCCTACCGCTGCTACAGCTACTGATCTAGCACTTAGAGTTACTAAGCTTTTAAGAGATAGGGGAGTAGTAGGCAAATTCGTAGAGTATTTTGGACAAGGTGTCCATAACCTTAGCCTAGCAGATCGAGCTACTGTAGCCAATATGGCTCCTGAGTACGGTGCAACGTGCGGATTCTTTCCAGTGGATGAAGAGACCCTAGATTATTTGCTTCTAACAGGTAGAAGTAAGGACCATATTGATAAAGTAAGAGCCTATCTCAAGGCTAATAGTATGTTCTATGAAAAAGGCCTTGCTGAGCCGATATATACAGAAATTATTGAGCTTGATTTATCTACAGTAGAAACAGGTCTTTCAGGACCAAAGCGTCCTCAGGACTTGATTTCTTTAGGGCAAATGAAAGAAGCCTTTGTAAGTTCTGTAACAGCCCCCTTAGGAAATCAAGGTCATGGCCTTACAGAGGAAGAATTTGAGAAGAAAGTAAATATAACATTAGAGGACGGAAGAAAGGGTACTATTACTACCGGGTCTGTGGTTATAGCTTCTATAACATCCTGTACCAATACATCAAACCCTTCTGTTATGTTAGGGGCTGGCTTACTTGCTAAGAAGGCAGTGGAGAAGGGATTAAAGGTTCCACCATATGTGAAGACATCCCTAGCTCCTGGCTCTAAAGTGGTTACAGGATATCTTGAATCAGCAGACCTTCAAAAATACCTAGATGCACTAGGCTTTCAAACAGTAGGTTATGGATGTGCCACATGCATTGGCAATTCAGGACCCCTATTACCAGAGATTACTTCTGCAATTAATGAAAATGACCTATTGGTTTCTTCAGTCTTATCTGGTAACAGAAATTTTGAAGGAAGAATTCATCCCTTAGTTAAGGCCAACTATCTTGCCTCACCAGCTTTGGTGGTTGCCTATGCACTGGCTGGGACTGTTAATATTGATTTGACCAAGGAGCCTATTGGTCTAGATTCAGATGGGAATAAGGTGTATCTAAAGGATATTTGGCCATCATCTGATGAAATTCAAGCTCTTGTCATAGACCATGTTAAACCTGACCTATTTGATAAGGAGTATAGTGTTGTCTATGATGATAATAAGATGTGGAATGAGATTGAAATTAATGAAGGAAGCTTGTTTGAATTTGATGAAGCTTCAACCTATATAAGGAAGCCGTCTTTCTTTACAAACCTATCGAAAGAGCCTGATAAGATTAAGCCTTTGAAGGGACTTAGGGTTATCGCAAGTCTCGGAGATTCAGTTACAACAGATCATATATCTCCTGCTGGAGCAATTGGCAAGAATACACCAGCTGGTAGATATCTGATGGATCATGGTTTAGAGCCTAAGGAATTTAATACCTATGGGTCTAGAAGAGGTAACCATGAGGTTATGATGCGTGGTACCTTTGCCAACATCCGTATCCGCAACAGGATTGCACCGGATACAGAGGGAGGTTATACTAGCTATTGGCCTACAGGAGAAGTCATGTCAATCTATGATGCCTGTATGAAATACAAGGAAGATGGTATAGGCCTTGTTGTACTGGCAGGCAAGGATTATGGAATGGGTTCCTCTAGAGACTGGGCTGCAAAGGGTCCAAGCCTCCTAGGTGTTAAAGCGGTTATTGCTGAAAGCTATGAGAGAATCCATAGGTCTAATTTAGTTATGATGGGTGTACTACCCTTGCAGTATCTTGATGGACAATCAGCTGAGAGCCTTGGTCTTAACGGTGAGGAAACCATAGAAATCCTATTGGGAGAGGATATTAAGCCGGGAGATAAGGCTGAGGTTGTTGCAACAAGTAAGAATGGGGAGGCCATACGGTTTAAGGTAAATATTAGATTTGATTCTGTGGTAGATATGGAATACTACAGGCATGGAGGAATCCTTCAGATGGTACTTCGCCAGAAGATGATGGGTTGATATTAGAGACTGTATTGATGTGTTTATAAGGAGTATACAGTAACTTATAGACATAAATATTAGATTTTCGCGTATCATTTATCAAGGAGAGATATTGAAGGACTTATAAATGGAGTTAATAAATGGTGACGGATTTAAAATTGAAAAGAGGACATTTCAAAATGACACTACGTATGTAGAATATCCTTTTATAGTATCCGGAGCCGATAATGGTCAGCTAGAACTATTGAATAATATAATAATAGAGGATGTAGGTAAAATATTAAATGTGTATTCTGCCTATGCTTTTGGGCCCCCTTCTAGGGAGGAGGATATATATAAGTCTGATGTTTTACGAATAAACTATAAGATTATGCGTAATGATAGGGATTATCTTAGCATTTTTTATAGGGCTGATTTTTTTAGTCCCTATGCGGCTTACCCTACTGAACTGGTTTATACAACAAATATTGATATAAAAAGTGGTAGGCGTATTAAACTCTCTGAAATTATAGAAGTGAATAAATCCTTGGTAGATGATATTAGTTCTTGGGAATTAGTAAGTAAAAATGATGGAATTAATGACAATAAGGAATACCATCAAGCTCTTATTGATTATATAAGTGGACTTGGTAGAGAAGTATTATTAGCGGGACTTATGTCAGCGGATATCATTGGGGCAGATAATTATTTGGGGATATACTCATATCTTACGCCTCAAAAAATTGGGATTAGTATATCTGTACCAAATTATTTAGGTGATCATGTGGAATTTGAGAAGGAAATTCAAAGCTAACTCACAATAAAACCCATATAAAAGCGGGCTGTTGCGTATTTAGTTTGCAACAGCCCGGCTTTATTATGCTTAAAAGACCTATAATTAATTATCAAGTATCTTTTTTAGCTCATTCATAAATGTATTAACGTCTTTAAATTCACGATAAACAGAAGCAAATCTTACATATGCAACAGGGTCAAGATCTTTTAATTTATCCATAAGAATTTCGCCAATCACATGGCTTGGAATTTCCTTATCCTCTTTGTTAAAGATAGTGGTCTCCACCTCATCAACTAGGGCTGTAATCTGGTCAACAGATATTGGCCTTTTATGGCAGGAACGGAAGACCCCAGCCTCGATTTTAGCTCGGTCGTAGGGTTCCCGATTATTATCCTTTTTTATTACTACTAGTGGAATAGATTCGATTTTTTCGTATGTAGTGAATCTTCTATGGCAGTCATCGCATTGTCTTCGTCTTCGGATAGAGTTGTTATCATCGGAAGGTCTTGAATCAATAACTCTTGTATTATCCTTGCTACAAAATGGACATTTCATAGTAATTATCCTCCTAATGTATTTTACCTGATACTATGGTTAAATATGTATATTGATAATAAGTATAAAGTTTTGTGAATAAATAAATTCCTACTTAGATTATATTGAAGTTTCATCTAGGGGTCAAGATAATTTTTGCATAAAAACTTTATTTATTCATTAATTGACCTACACTTTATTAAGGTGTCAGATAATTATGAGTTTTACTCGCATTTAACAAGACATTTTTCACTATCAACATCCACAAGAATTATATCTACACCTATCTGCTTTATATTACAACAGCTGATAACATATTCATGGTCACGACCTAGTATGCCGAAGATTTTACATGGACCAGGTACTATGATATGGGTGATACACATTTTGCATATGTCGAATACAATGTCGCATACATATCCTAACCTGCGACAATCTCTGCAATTAATTACTTCTTTTTCTCTTAAATCACATAAACGCATAAAAAGTCACCTATATTTTTTATTTGTTATATTATATGCACTTATAATAGAAAGGTCCCGAATAAAATCTTTATAGAAAGTAAAAGGCATTGTAATAAAATGTAATATAAGTTATTGCAATTCTATACTCGCTTTGCTATACTAACTATAGCAAACGATTCCTTCATTGTGAGAGAGCAATGAAAGGGGTAATTAATGTTTAGTAAGGCTTACAGTGCGGTAATTCACGGAATTGACGGACTTATTGTTAGTGTGGAGGCAGATGTTAGTGATGGGCTTCCCTTGTTTGATATGGTGGGTTTACTTAATTCTGAGGTTAAGGAAGCTAGGGAAAGGGTACGTATAGCTTTAAAGAACTCTGGCTTTAAGTTACCTGCAAAACGAATTACAGTCAACCTATCACCGGCAGATATAAGAAAGGAAGGAACAGCTTTTGATTTGCCGGTAGCTATTGCAATTCTTACGGCCTTTGGCCACGTTCTTGAGGATAATCTTGATTCTACCCTAATTATTGGAGAACTTAGTTTGAATGGAAATATTAATAAGGTTAATGGTGTCCTGCCTCTTGTATATTCCGCAAAGAGGGAGGGGTTTTTAAGGTGTATAATTCCAAAGGGGAATGCTGGAGAGGGGGCAGTGGTCGATGGAATAAAGACTTATGGGGTTAGTACGCTTTTGGAGGCTGTTGAACTTCTTAATGATTTGGATACAAGGCAGCCAGAGCATATGGATCTTAAGGAGGTTTTTGCAAATTCTGCTGATAAGGATGATGTGGATTTTTCCGAGGTTGCAGGACGATTAGCTATAAAAAGAGCAATCGAGATTGCAGTATCTGGTATGCATAACATATTAATGATTGGTCCACCTGGCTCGGGTAAAACCATGTTGGCAAAACGTATTCCCACTATAATGCCTGACCTATCCTTTGATGAAAGTATGGAGATTTCTAAGATATATAGTATAGCAGGTCTACTTAATAATCGTGCCCTTATTACAAGGCGACCATTTCGATCACCTCACCATACAATAACCACAACAGCCTTAGTAGGGGGAGGCGCAATACCTAAGCCTGGTGAGATAAGTCTTGCACATCTTGGTGTTTTATTTTTAGATGAACTCCCAGAATTTAATAGGAATACTATAGAGGTTTTAAGGCAACCCTTAGAAGAAAAATCTGTAACCATATCAAGACATCATGGAAGTTTTCATTATCCGGCAGGCTTTATGTTGGTAGCATCTATGAATCCTTGTTCGTGCGGCTACTATCCTGATCGCAACAAATGTAACTGTTCACTTCCTATGGTTAAGAGATATTTAAGTAGGATTTCAAAGCCGTTATTAGATCGATTTGATATATGCATAGAAGCAATGCAGATAGAATATAAAGAGCTTCAGCAAAAGAAAGAAGAAGAAAGCTCCTCTGATATCAGAAAACGAATATCAGTTGCTAGGCAGATACAGATGGATAGATACAAGGGTCAAGGCATTTGGTTTAATTGTCAGCTGACCCCAAGCAGTATAAAAAAATATTGTAAACTTGATAAGGAAGGGGAAGCACTTTTAGAGAAAGCCTTTATAAAGATGAATCTTTCTGCTAGGGCTTATCACCGAATACTAAAGGTGGCCCGAACCATTGCAGACTTAGATAGTAGTGATGGGATAAATATTAAGCATATTAGCGAGGCCATATGCTATCGAAGCCTGGATGAAAAGTATTGGGGAGAGTAAATTTTGATTATTTAGAAAGAGGGAAAATTGGTATGGAGCGGGAGCTTTTTAAGTATTGGATAGGCGCATTCTCTAATTTTAGAGCGGATAAAATACAAGCTATAATAGAGTATTTTACTAGCCCCAAGGAGGCTTTTTATGGAACAGATGGAGACCTAAAAGATATGAGAAGGGTCTGTCAGGAAAAAGGTATTAAATTTACAGATAGAGATATTGAGAAAATAAAATCATCTAGAGATATAGAACTCTTGAAAATAAATTATGATTATATTTGTAACCATCAAATTAATTATGTGACTATGCTTGATGGATTATATCCAGATAAATTAAGACATATATATGATCCGCCCTTTCTACTATATTATAAGGGTAAGGAACTAGATAATAATAGAAAGTTCATATCGATAGTCGGTGCAAGAGAATGTTCAGTATATGGAAGGGAGTCTGCTAAATATTTGGCAGGGGCCATTGCTTTGGAGGGAATAACAATAATCAGTGGACTAGCCAGAGGTATTGACTCATATGCCCATATGGGAGCGCTTTCTGTACAGGGCAGTACATATGGAATTATGGGTTGTGGTATTGATGTTTGCTATCCAGTAGAAAATCTGAATTTATATATGGAAATGCAAAGTAATGGGGGGATTATATCTGAGTATGGGCCTGGTGTAAAACCCTTACCTTATCACTTTCCAATGAGAAATAGAATTATAAGTGGTCTATGCGATGGGATACTTGTTATAGAGGCTAAAGAAAAGAGTGGTTCTCTAATAACGGTGGATTTGGGACTTGAACAGGGAAAGAATATATATGCCCTGCCTGGAAGAATCACTGATAAGCTTAGTGATGGCTGTAATAATTTGATTAAGATGGGGGCTAAGCTAGTAACAAGACCACAGGATATTTTGGAGGATTTTATAGACTATACTGATGATTCAGAGCAAGATAGGCTAATGTTATGTAAAATTCTTAATAAGGATGAACTGATAATATATGAAAATTTAAGTCTTTCACCAATCCATATAGAGGAGCTGGTCATATTAACTGGCTTAAAAATTAGCAAAATAATGGAATCTTTGTTATCATTAGAGTTGAAGGATATTATAGATCAGCCTATGAAAAACTATTATACTAAGAGATATATATCATCATAACAAGTTTTTTATGTAAAACACATATATAATACACATATAATGTAGTAAATTTGTATATTATTACAGTTGTTATTAAAGTATAGCTAATTGTACTTGAAAGAGCTTAAAAAATAGTGTATGCTAGTTTTTGCTGTTAAAGTATTAGAATATATTAACTATAGAAGAAATGTAACGCATAGAAAGAGGAGTTTGATTATGCCAAGATATCTTGTGATTGTGGAATCTCCGGCAAAAGCGAAGACCATAAAGAAGTTTTTAGGAAAAAACTATGAAGTCCTTGCATCTAATGGACATGTAAGAGATTTGCCCAAAAGCCAAATGGCCATAGATATTGATAACGATTATGAGCCTAAATATATAACAATTCGTGGAAAAGGCGAAATACTTGCAAAGCTTAGAAAAGAAGTTAAAAAAGCAGACAAGGTATACCTTGCAACTGACCCTGATAGGGAGGGTGAGGCTATTTCCTGGCACCTATCTCATGCATTGAAGCTAGATAATAGCACTCCTAATCGTATTGTTTTTAATGAGATAACAAAAAATGCTGTTAAATCATCTATAAAGCAGGTTAGAAAGCTAGATATGGACTTGGTTGATGCTCAGCAGGCAAGAAGAATATTAGACCGTATGGTTGGATATTCTATAAGTCCCTTACTTTGGAGCAAGATAAAGAGGGGGTTAAGTGCCGGAAGAGTTCAGTCAGTTGCCCTTAGGATAATTAGTGATAGGGAAAATGAGATCAACTCATTTATTCCAGAGGAATATTGGAATCTTGAGGCCGAATTTGCTCAACAAGGGAAGAAAACTCCACTTGTAGCTAAATATATTGGAAAAGACAAAAAGAGAACTGTAATAGGTTCTGAGGCTGAAGCAAATAAAGTATTAGAAGAGTTAGATAATGCTGAATTTATTATAAGAGAGATAAAAAGGGGTGAAAGAGTAAGAAAATCTCCTTTACCCTTTACTACAAGTACTCTGCAACAGGAAGCGGCTAAGAGACTGAATTTTTCGACAAAAAAGACTATGCAGTTGGCCCAGCAGTTATATGAAGGTATAAGTGTCAAGGGTCATGGTAGCATAGGTCTCATTACTTATTTACGTACGGATTCAGTTCGTATAAGTGAAGAAGCCGATAAGACAGTTAAGGAATATATAGATACCACATATGGCAAAGATTTTGTTGCAACGAATATCAATACTGGTCGCTTGGGTAAGAAGGTTCAGGATGCCCACGAGGCTATTCGACCTACTAATGTATTTTTTTCGCCATCTGATATTAAGGAGTCTCTTAGTAGGGATCAATTCCGTCTATATCAGCTAATATGGAATCGTTTTGTTGCCAGTAGAATGCAGCCAGCCAAATATGAAACCACTTCTATTAGGGTAGAGGGCAATAACCATTGGTTTTCAACCTCTGCTTCTAAGCTTGTGTTCGAGGGATTTTTATCTGTATATAAGCAGGAGGACGAGAGTGGCGATGTAAAAGGTACTTATGAGAGTTTGAATCAGGGTGATAAACTTGTGCTTAATGAACTTAAAAAGAGCCAACACTTTACTCAGCCACCAGCCCACTATACTGAAGCCGCCTTGGTTAAGACCTTAGAGGAACTTGGTATAGGTAGACCCAGTACTTATTCACCTACAATTAGTACTATTATTGCAAGAAGGTACGTTATAAAAGAAAATAAAAACCTCTATGTGACTGAGCTTGGTGAAGCGGTCAATGATATTATGATGAAGGCATTTCCAAGTATTGTTGATGTCAACTTTACAGCCAATATGGAAGGTTTACTTGACAAGGTTGAGGATGGGGCAATAGCTTGGAAGACTATAATAAGAAACTTTTATCCTGATTTGGAAGTAGCTGTTAAGAATGCAGAGGAGCAGCTAGATAAAATTCAAATTGCTGATGAGGTTAGCGATGAAATATGTGAATTATGTGGTAATAATATGGTAATAAAATATGGACCTCATGGTAAATTCTTAGCTTGTCCTGGTTTTCCTGATTGTAGAAATACTAAGCCTTATCTTGAGAAAACAGGTGTAGAATGCCCTTCATGCGGTGGAGATGTTGTTATTAGAAAGACAAAAAAAGGCAGAAGGTATTTTGGATGTAGCAATCATCCTGATTGTAATTTTATGACCTGGCAGAAACCTTCAAAAGAAAAATGTAGCAAATGTGGAAGCATATATCTTGAAAAAGGAAACAGATTAGTATGTAGCAATGATACATGTGGAAATGTATCTTCAACTAAAGACCAGCAAATTGATTAAAAACACGAAATTTAGTGTGATATTAATAAGGCTTACGACTTAATATAACAAAATTGGATATAAAAATAAAAAACAATCAACAAATGTGTGTCAAAATACAGAAAATAGTATTGTTTTTGAAAATAATATGTGATAAGATTAAAAAGGTAATACAATTGGTGTGATACTAATTTATTACCTTATTTAATATTAATGAAAGCGTATGACTA
>JAAYRC010000103.1 GCA_012518975.1 Clostridiales bacterium | reverse complement strand
TTCCAAATCTTTCAAATCCTCTACAGAACCACCGAACTTGATAACAGTAGCAATAACATCAATACGTTTTGTAACATTGCCTTTACCAATTGCCTGGGCTCCCAAAATCCTACCTGTAGGCACTTCAAACAATAATTTGAAATGCATGGGTGAAGCATCTGGCATAATTCCTACCTTATCAGATAAAATCAGATGGACTATATCATATTTTATATTCATATCCAGATACTTAATTAGGGATTCATTTAATCCTGTTGATGCTCCATTATAATCAAATACCTTAATTGACGACGAACCTATATAACCTCTATTAATGGTGGTTTTATTATTAATATGATCAGCCACTGCCCTTGCTTGCTTCAATGCAGGACCTGCTAATGATAATTTGGTCATGGTTTGGGTTAAGGCATTATAAACCTCAATAGCATCACCAATAGCATAGATATCAGGGTCATTTGTAAGATAGTTTTTATCTACCTTTATTGCTCCTGTCTCTCCTATCTCTAGTCCAGACTCCTTTGCTAGAGATGTTTCAGGGAATACACCAATTGCCATTACAACAGCCTTGGCATCCAGAATTTTACCAGAGGCTAAAACAACCTTATCATCTTCAAAACTCTCAACTTTATCTCCCAGAATCAAGTCAATCCCATGGTCCAAAAGTTCTTTATGAAAAATCTGTACCATATCGTAATCAAAGGGCCTTAGTATCTGATTAGTTGCCTCAACAAGTGATACATTGTAGCCTCCCATCCTTAAGTTTTCAGCAACTTCAACTCCAATGTAGCCACCACCTATTACTGTTACGTCCTTGGTCTCTATATTATTAATAAACTTATTCAGCTTATCAATATCAACAACATTCCTAACAGTGAATATATTCACCTTATCTAGACCAGGCAACTTAGGTACTATGGGGCTAGCTCCTGGTGATAAGATTAACTTATCATAGCTTTCAGTATACTCTTCTCCTGTATCAACTTTTCTTACTGTAACACTTTTATTCTCTCTATTAATTGCAATTACTTCACTATTAATCCTTGCATCTATATTATATTGCTTCAAGAACAGCTTGGGATTCATTAATACCAAGTCATCAGGATCTTTTATAATACCACTTAAGTGATAGGGAAGGGAACAGTTAGAAAATGAAACGTGAGGTCCTCTTTCGAACATAATAATCTGATCAGCCTCATTATTTCTTCTAAGTCTGGCGGCCGCAGATGCTCCACCTGCTACTCCTCCAACAATTAATATTTTTCTTCCCATGAAATATTCCTCCTTATTCTCCTGTTTATTTCTCTTCCTTCTTAAACAATTATATTCTTATTATAAGAACTATCCATCCATTATCAGTAATCATGTCACAAACCCATGAAAGAAAATCTTATTTTATTAGTTCAATTCCAGTCTCATCGGGTTTCATATGTCCATTAACTTTTAGATCTTCTTTAAGTCCATTTATGATTTCTTCAAGTAATTCATGGTCTATAAGATAGGAATATCTATTCTCTGTCCTATCAATCTTTATTATCTTTGACTGTAATAAATTGTTTATATGATAGGATATGGTTGCACTAGACACGCCTAATGCCTGGGCTATTTCTTTTGTCGATGTCTCTCCAGATGCTATTAGCTTTATAACCTGGTACCTAGTCTTGTCCCCTAAATTTTTGAATACCTGGACCCTTTCATTAATTTTATTTTCACTCATCTCCTTCATTCTCTTGAAGGCTTCTTCCATCCTCAAGCCCCAGGCAATATAATTGTATGGACCTAGGCCTGATATATATATGGCAAATTGTAGCGTTGCAGAAATGAAAATACTATTTTCCTCATTATCCATGATCTTTGAATCCAGTATAGAGTAAGTTTTTTCTTCTAATCCTTTTGTCCCATTCTCATTTAGAAACTTAACCAGATCTTGTCCATACCTATTTACTTCCTCTTCATATAAGCCATAAAGTTCAGTGAATATTGGTAAGATTCTATACATGAACTCGACATACATTTTCATATATTTGACAGGCTCTTCTATATATAAAAATAAGGTCCATTTGGACGAGGCCTCTATAGGTAAGTTCTTTATAAGAGCGATTAGGTCAGTCCTATCTAAGCTAATGGCTTCTGCCCTAGTCATAAGCTCCTCTGAATATTCTAGATTGTTATCTGAAGCAGATAAAATTGAGTAGGCTATGCTTTTGCTTATATCCTTGTCATTTAATCCCAGAAGCATATCCAAATACTCTTTTTCACATTTATAGCCTATTATTCTATTGGCATTTGAAATCAAACCTATGAAATCATATTCTCCCATAATATTATCCATATAAAAGAGTTCAATTTCCTTTATATATGGCTTTAACTTTGCATCAGCCTTATTTAGAAAATCTAAATAGTCCACATAAGAGGGGACTAAACGATCATCATGTTCCTTAATTTTCTCATAATGGTCCTTGGCATAAATCATGGTTGGAAATTGTAAAAAATCAAATATTCTACTTTCAATTGGATAAAACTTGAATCTCATCTCTTATATCTCCTGAATTAATTAATCATAGGCTTAAGCTCAACCTCTAAGTCAATATCATCATAACTTAATAAAGCTTTTTTATATAGTGAAGTAGCTATAAATAATATAATTCCACTAAATATTACTACTAGACCTGGACTTATTATATCATATAAAAATCCAAAAATCATTTGACCTACAGGAATAAATACAGTAACTGCAAGATTATATACTGTTGAGGTCCTTCCCATCAAGTCTAAGGGAACAACTTGATTAAATATGGTGCCTAAGGCTATGTTGGACACAGTAACTACTAATCCTACCATAAAGGATGTTATTAAAATTCCAAGATAAGATACCACATTGCTATCAAAGGTTTTTAAAATAATGCTAGAAGTAAATATTGACATAAGCAATACTAATAAGGCAGTAATAATAAAGCATGAGTAGGTAAGTCTACCTATCCTTATCTTCTTAATTATAACTCCACACAATAATGGTGCTAGTAACATAGATGAAGATAAGACCATTTGAAAAAATCCAAACTGCATATCATCTACTTTTAAAACTTCCTTTAATATATAAATTAGACCTATTCCAAAAAGTGGTACCGCCGAGAAATTAATTATTGTTCCTAAACCAATCATAGTTGATATTAGCCTATTACTTTTTATTATTTTTACACCCTCCATT
>JAAYRC010000102.1 GCA_012518975.1 Clostridiales bacterium | reverse complement strand
TTTCCATCAAACCCATATTCAGATCTGTCATATCCAATTTCACAAATTGTATCCCTAACTATTTTTTGTATGTCTACATAGGCCTCTGTCGTGATTTCACCCATTACTAAAACCAATCCTGTTGTAATTGCCGTTTCACAGGCTACCCTACTCATAGGGTCTTGTTTTAATAGCTCATCTAAGATAGCATCTGAAATTTGATCACATATTTTATCAGGATGTCCCTCAGTTACTGATTCTGAAGTAAATAATCTTTTTTGCATGGTTTTCCTCCCTCTACTAATTAATTTCTAATTTAAATAATTGTTTATTCCTATATCAAAATGTTTCTGCAATACTATACTGCATTTTTTGAAAATGCTCTGCTGTAATAATAGGTAAAAAAACAAGCCCACGGCAAGCGGACTTGATGCTTTAATCAAATCCTCTTATTGTTCGATTGCTCGCTCAGGCTGGCACCTTCCTTTAATGGGGTTGCCGTGACTTCATAGAGCCTTACCTCTCCGTCACTCTGAATAAGAGAAATTACGATGTTTTATATTGCTATTCATTATGATAATATCTCTTATTATGTAACACGTCAAGTTAATTTTGTCGTTTTTACAAAAAAAGTACTTATACATCTAAGAAGACAGTTTGAAATGACAAAATGATTGACTTTTCACTATATTTTTACTATACTAAAATCAGACACTACTGTTTCTAATCAGACAAAATTTGTTAGAAAGGAGTGCCAGTATCTAGAATTAATGGCAATCAAATTCTATGAATACACTAAAAATTCTAACTTCACAAGCCAAGCCCGGTATGATTGTGTCAGACGATGTATATACTAAAGATCTTCATCTAATTATTGCAAAGGACACTGCGCTTACAGACAATATCATAACCAGACTTAAGTTTTATTCGATAACTGAATTCTCAATATATTCTGATGTTGATATAGACGATCAGGATACGGAATATGTTGAGAGTACTTTTTATAATGATATAAAAAGGAGCGAACCCTTTATACAATTCAAAAAATCCTATGATAATTCTGTCGAGAATTTCAAAAACACAATGAACGATTTGGTTGAATACAATAAAGAGATCAATCCTGACGACCTATTATCAGAGGTCAGTAATATATTATACCAGTGTAACACTAATATAGAACTCTTTAATATGTTACAGTGTATGAGGGACTACGATGACACAACTTATGTCCATAGTCTTAATGTAGCATTAATCTGCAATATACTAGCCAAATGGCTGGGTTATAGTAATGAGGATATTGAGGTTATCACCCTATGTGGCTTACTTCATGATATAGGTAAAATACTAATTCCTGATAACATTATTAAAAAACCCGCAAGGCTTAACAATGAGGAGTTTTCTGTAATAAAAACTCATACCATAAAGGGATATAATATACTTAAGGATAAGAAACTTGATAATAGAATTAAGAGGGCTGCACTTATGCACCATGAGCGCTGTGATGGAAGCGGTTATCCCCGTGGCTTAAAAGCTAATGAAATCGACCCTTTTGCCAAGCTTGTATCCATAGCTGATGTTTATGATGCAATGACCTGTGCTAGAGTATATAGAGGACCCTTATGTCCCTTTGAAGTGATTAGCCTTTTCGAAACTGAAGGCTATATAAAATATGACACAAAATATATCCTAACCTTTTTAGAGGGAATAGTGCAAACTTACATTAACAACAATGTACGGTTAAATAATAAAGTGGAGGGTGAGATTATCTTAATAAATAAGGCTGAGCCTTCAAGGCCTATTATTATGGCTGATGACCAGTTCATTGACCTATCAAAGAATCGCAACTTGTATATTGAAGCCTTATTATAAGGATTATAGTACTTCATGAACTTTCCAAAATATATATATTATTTAACAGGATGAACTCACATATTAAATAACAAATAGGGTTACTGGTACAGACCAGTAACCCTTTATAATATGATTTTAATTAACTTTTTCTCAATTAGCTTACTTTTAATTTGAATTTTCTTATAGCCTTTAAGTCATTGGAATCTACCTTTGCCATCTTGACTCCCAATTTCTGCATCTTTCTTTCAAAATCCTCATAGCCACGTTCAATATATTCAACATTTTCAACTATAGTATAACCTTCAGCCATAACGCCAGCAAGAACAAGCGCTGCTCCTCCACGCAAATCTGAAGCAGAAACTATTGCTCCTGTTAAACGCTCTACACCAGTAATAATTGCTGTATTGCTTTCAACAACCTTAATACATGCTCCCATCTTTGTTAATTCATCTACAAATTTGAACCTATTTTCAAAAATGCTCTCTGTCACTATGCTTGTACCTGTTGATAAGGAAAGTAGGGTTGTCATTAAGGGTTGCATATCTGTAAGAAACCCAGGATAAGCCAAAGTCTTTACATGTGTGCTGCCAGGTCTTTCATCTGAAATAACCCTTACAGCATCATCATATTCCTCTACCTTAACACCAACCTCCAATAATTTTGCTGTGAAGGCTTCAAGATGTTTAGGAATCACATTCTTGATAAGAACATTCCCCCTAGAGGCGGCCGCTGCAAACATAAAGGTTCCTGCCTCTATCTGGTCAGGAATTATAGAATATTCACTTCCATGAAGCTTTGCTACGCCCTTTATACGGATAACATCTGTACCGGCACCCTTTATATTAGCCCCCATACTATTTAAAAAGTTAGCTACATCTACTACATGGGGCTCCTTTGCTGCATTCTCTAGTGTAGTCTGCCCTTCTGCCAAACATGCTGATAGCATAACATTAATTGTTGCACCTACGCTTGATTCATCAAAATATATTGACGTACCCTCAAGCTTATCTGCTGAGGCACAAATCAATCCATGTTCAATCTTTACTTCTGATCCAAGAGCATCAAATCCTTTTATATGCCTATCTATTGGCCTACTTCCTATGTTACAACCACCGGGAAGTGCTACCTGCGCTTTTTTATACTTACCTAATAAAGCCCCTACTAGATAGTAGGAACCTCTTATCTTCCTCACATTTTCAGAATCTGCCTTTACAGTATGAATCCTTGAAGCATTTATTTTAATTGTGTTCTTATTAATCCTGTCTACCCTAGCTCCTAGCTCTTCTACTACCTTTAGTAGCATATCTATATCACTTATATCAGGTACATTCTCTATTTTGACTGTTTCATCAGTCATAATAGCTGCAGCAATTATCCCCAATGCCGCATTCTTATATCCGCTAATTGTCACCTCTCCATTTAACGGTACTCCACCCTTTATAATATATTGGTCCATTACACACCTCGTACTTTTAGTTTTTGTTTGACTCGTCTATAAATCATGTCAGAAATTCGAAAAAATTTAATCCACTATTTTGATTATACCACATTGTGGGTTATTGTAAATCCTTTTTTGGTTTTTTGGTTTACTCTTATTAATTACGCCATAAACATGCCATTAACATCCTCCTCTCTTTTAATTTGATAAGATAATATAAATATTCTTAATCATTATGATTTTTATATTCACATATCACATTAAAAAAGAAAGGGAAAAGCATTTGCAATCATTACAACTTAATTTTGAAAATTAATCCATTTTTTGATCTGAATTATTCAATTCACTTTGCTCATCAGCAAGCAATTCCTCTACTTCTTTTCCTACATTTTCAGAAAGCTCTTTCCATTCATTATCTTCTAAATTCTCTAATGGTGTCTTATTGGTAGGCTCAACTTCCTCCGATTTTGTGGGATTTTCTTGTTCAGATAGGCTATTGTCCCCTGACACTCTCTTTTTAAGCTTATCTATAATCTCTTCCTTAGCAACCTCACCTGAGTAATAGGCTCTCAATATTTTAGCCTTTTCAACATAGCTTCCCACCCCAAACCACAAAATAAGGTCAGAGCATTCCTGAATACACTCTTCTTCCATACCTGCCTTATAATAGAGTTTAGCAAGCTCATAAGCCCATTTCTCCATATATGTATGGTCTTTTAATTTTCTTAAAGACTCTATCAGGACCTCATAGGGTTCTTTTTTTAATTTATCTATTTTATACCTAAATATATATATACTTAAATCTTTGGGGGCAACCTCTTTATATTCCTCTAAATATCGCTCTGCATCTAAGATGTTTTTCTTACCTATCGATACTAAGACCATTTGGTATAAGACCCTTCTTGTCTTAGACTTTTTATACACACGCTCTAGAAGCTCCATGGCCTCTTCATATTTTTTATTATGAGAATATATCTCGGCAAAAAGACTGAGGTCTGCAATATTTCTAACTTTTTTTAATGGAATTGTTTCCACTACCTTCATAGCTGAATCAAATTTGCCTGCCTGAACTCTTCTTCTAACCTCTTCCGTCTTAACGATAATACTATAGCGTCCCATCACTGTCCCTCCTTACCAAGGATTAGGCATTGCTATTATCTTCTTTAATTATATACTAACATTTACCCTTTAATTTAACAAGATACAAGCCTCCCAAGTAAAAAACCTATCAAGACTCTTTATAGTAATTAAGTGTATCCTCCATCTCTTTTGTTGGTTTTATTTTATCCTTATTTAACAACCTGTGTCTTGCCTCTATTTCCTTAATTCTCTTTATGAGATCCCTATTATATCTAGCATAGGCATCATCAAAGATAGGCTGACCGGCTAATTGCTCCCTAATTGTTTTTGAAAAGGGTACATAGGTTGCCATTATCTCTCTTACAATCTTATTCAGCTTAATGGCTCCTTTAGATTCATAATCAATCCATGTCTTATAGTCTATAACAAATATCTCTCTACTGTTGTTTCTACCCTTTTGAATCTGTAACTTGATTTTCCCCTTCATTTCCTCTGACAATTCTCTATTCTTTCGATAAAACTGAAGGTAATCTGAATATTCCGAGGTTAGGGATTTATTCTTTATATCATTCCAAGCGATACCCTCTATGGTTCTACACATTTCCCAGCGAAATCTTCCACAGACAGTTACTATATTAGAAAACAGGTTTCCTTCACAAAAAATCGGAAATAAAAATCGGCCCGGATTGCTTCTTTTTTTCATTGATATTTCTTGCCACATAACTCCTTTGCTGCCGACAATAGGAGTTAATATAATATCTGGATAGACCTTCTTTACAATATATTCCCTCTTAATATTTTTTTCTTCGTTTACATACATGACCTCTCGCTGAAATATGGAATAATCTATCTCTATTAGCTTTTCTAATTCCTCCATAACCATTCTTGGACTTATATAGGTCTTGTCAGGCCCACTTATAAACAAGTCCTTATGTAATACTGGAACAAAAGTAGTCATCTGTCCGCTAGTGATTCTGTTATTATAGCGAAACATGTTCTGAATTTCAAATTCTAATTTGCTTTCCCTATCATCATCTAGTCCTTGAATTTGCTTGTCTGTAAGTTCTCCTCTTTTCTTTAAGGAATTTAGTGCTTCATGATACTCTTGATCAAATTCGTTTTTAGAAGGTTCCCTATGTCCCTCATAAATTAAAGTCAACCATTCCTTAATATTATAAACATTTATACCATCTGCCTTTTTCTCTTCCTTTAAAAAGTAAAGATACAGAATTTGTTCATTAGTTAGAAGTCTTTCGTCTGCATATCCATACTTAAGATACATGTCAACTACCCTAGGAACTTTTTTATCCTTATAAGCCTTTAAAAAAACTGTCTTATATAGGTCATAGTGTTCCATGATAAGTCGCTTTCTAACATTTCTGGCATTGTTGTCAGTAGAAAGTCGATCCTTTAGATTTACAAAGTCTAACATTATATCTTGCATGTTTTGTGCTGTTTCTTTATCGATTTCTGCATAGTCTAGAATTTTCTGATATGAACCAGCTAGGTCTTTTATAACTCTATCTGTATCCTCTATAGAATATTTCAAATATGCCTGTGCACTCATATCCTTATCCTTGGTCCCTGTCATAACAAGGTGATATGCTTCAACCATCCGTTTTCGGTCTATATGAACTTCTCTTCCAATTCTTTCATCACAAAATTCCTTGATACCGCTAATTATATCAAGGATATTATCCATAACATCAACCATCTCGCTACTATTACCATCATTATTAACTATTTCGATTGCGTATTCAGCAATCAATCCAAAAAGACTAGAATCATTTTCACCAACAAGACACGTAGTCAAAAAAACAAGCCTTTCGGCATAAGCCTTTAATATATTGTTTAGCTGACTAATGATTTCTATTTGTTCCTCCATATGGTATTTAGTAATTATCTCACTATAGGAATAATATGCCTTGATAAGATCTACAGGTATGGCAGCACATTCCTTATAATAACTTATTATTTCTAAATCAAGCTCATTATTAATATCAAACTCATCAAGCTCATCTACCCAGTCAGGTCTCCTAGCCGCATACCCTAGCCTTGTAGCAGATTCATAATAAAGTTTATATTGATCCGATAAAAAATAATATGTGGACCGAACCTGCTTTAATAATTCTTGATATATCTGGCCAAGCTCATTAATAGCAATATTCAAAGACATAATAAAAAGTCCATTATAATCTTTATTAATGGATAATACATTATCTAATCTATCCTTTTGATCTAAACTAAATACATAGATAGCAAGGTCCTCTATAGCCGTATAAGTACTTTGGTGTTTTCCTTGTTTGATATCGGCCACTGCTAAAAAAGAACCTGGTCCCATTATGTACTTTGCACCCTCATGGTGGACCAAAACCCTTCCTTTAATAATAAGGGCAATGCTTAAAATAGGTTCTCCTTCTTTATAGACTCTGCTTCCCTTTGGATATTGATTCACCGTATTCAAATTTATCTTCTGTCCCAACCGAATCTCTCCACTTTTGATTATTTGTCATGCTCATCTGTAATTATATACTATAATCCCATTAATCGAAAGATTATTTTCCCTATAATCAAACTTAATAGTCCGAAATGCTCATTTATTCGATAAAAATAAGATAGCAACCACTCTATATGGTAACTATCTTATATATAATTTAATCCGTGCATTCTGCTTCGAATGATTACCACAAGCGTTACCTTTACAGTTAACTCAGCCCAGGTGACCTTACGGCACACAGAAGCTTTCGCTTAGTGCTGCTCCATTCCTGACCTGACACGGTTCACGAATTTCTGTTGCGCAAGACCCAGACGTCAACATCACTTATAAAGGGCAGCCCCGCAGTAAATCACCCTAGGCAGAATATCACCCCTGCTGTAGCGGATTGCAGGTACAGGGCACCGCTATCTCCCCGGCTGCACGGAAATTTTATGACAATATAAAATTAATAGCTCTCTCAAAAAAGCTGTATGGAAAGTATAAAGCTTTTATAGCCAACTGTCAACCCTTAAGCTTTTCCAATTTATTGCGAATTCTGAGCTCCTTAAAAAACTTCTGCAGAATTTCGCTGCATTCTTCTTTTAATACCCCAGTGGTTATATCTACCTGGTGATTGAACTCTTCCATCTGCAATAAGTTTAGAATTGATCCACTACATCCAGCCTTTGGATTCATGGTTCCAATAACAGCTCTCTTTATCCTGGCTTGAACAATGGCACCTGAACACATCTGACAGGGCTCTAACGTAATATATATGGTACAATCTTCTAGACGCCAATCTCCCATACTCTTACTTGCTTTATTAATTGCTGTCAACTCAGCATGGGCAAGGGTTGTTTTATTAGTTTTTCTCCTATTGTAGCCTCTTCCAATTATTTTATCTTGATAAACAATTACACAGCCAATCGGTACTTCTCCTAATTGGTAAGCCCGTTTTGCCTGCTTCAATGCCTCTTTCATATACTTTTCATCTGTCATTTCAAAAATCCTTTTCTATAGACTATTAGATTTTAATCTGATATATTTATTATATACATCAAAGGCAAATTAGTCCACGTAAAATATTGCAAATAAGACACACCAACATACTTATAAAACAAGGAGTTAATATGCAAATACATGGCTTTAATAAATCAACACTTTTAGATTATCCAAAACATCTTGCTGCAACAATTTTTGTGGGTGGCTGCAATATGCGATGTCCCTTTTGTCATAATGCTTCTCTTGTATTACAGCCCCATACCCAGCCTATTATACCTAGCCAGGAAGTATTAGCTTATCTAAATAAAAGAAAAAACATCTTAGAAGGTGTCTGTATTACAGGAGGTGAACCTACCCTGTATAATGACCTTCCCATTTTTATAGGGCAGATTAAGGAACTGGGCTTTAAGGTAAAGCTTGATACTAATGGCACAAATCCTGGTTTAATTGGGACCTTAATTGATAAAGAGCTTATCGATTATGTGGCTATGGATATTAAAAACTCCAAAGAAAAGTACAAATTAACAGGCGGAAATAAGGATATTCCCTTAGAAAAAATCGAAGAGACCGTATCCTTACTTCTTTCAGACACTATAGATTATGAATTTAGAACAACAATCGTGTCAGAGTTACATTCAGAACATGATATGAAAGCCATAGCTAACTGGATTAAGGATGCTAAAGCATATTATCTACAAGCCTATAAAGACTCTGGCGATATAATATCTACAGGATATACTAGTCCTTCTAAGCAAACTATGGATTTATATAAAGAACTTCTGTCTCATTATGTAAAACACGTTGATATACGTGGCATAGATTAGCTTATATTTATATATTAACCCTTAGGTACCAATATCCGAAATCACCCTGCCTAAGGTCTCGTTTCCTAATAGATTTAAAACGCTCAAAACCAAACATCCTAGCCATAAATTGTTCTCTATTATGATAAATACCAGGAACTCCAAGTATATAGTGACTTCCAAAGCGGTCTACTACTTCTGCAAAAATCAGATGATGGTAGCAATAATATCCATGGAGGAGAAAACTATTGTTACTTAGAATCCATGTTTCTGAAGGAAGAGATCCTATATCCTTTGGTTCTATTTTTACACATCTTCTAATCTCATTATCTTCAAATGGATATATTCTTGGAAAGCTTGTGAATATTTTTGTTATCATGGAGCTTTCATCTTGAGGCTGATTTTGACTCGTCCCCATGTCACGGCCCACTCTTCTTTCTCTGCTTTGCTCTGTCATATTTTTTTCTGTCTTGCTTT
>JAAYRC010000101.1 GCA_012518975.1 Clostridiales bacterium | reverse complement strand
TGGTGTACTTATTCTGATGGTGCCAGATACTAACTTTTAAAAGGGAGACGAGACAAAAGGACTATTTCAGAGGTTTTTTCATTTACTAAAGCCTCAAAAACGTTTAATAGTAAATATATTCGTAGCCTCTATGTTATTAACTATATTTGGAATACTGGGCTCGTTTTATTTTAAGGTATTAATGGATGATATTTTACCGGCAGGATTACTTAAGACATTACATATATTATCCTTGGGGATCATACTACTAAATTTATTTAAGGTTTTATTGTCAGCGGTGAGATCTCATTTACTTTTGTACTTAAGTCAGAAGTTAGATATAGCCCTACTGCTTGGTTATTATAATCATATTTTGAAATTACCTATGAATTTCTTCGGGACAAGAAAAGTCGGTGAGATAATATCGAGATTTAACGACGCTTCCAAGGTAAGAGATGCCATATCCGGAGCTACTCTTACTATAATGATAGATACACTTATGGCTATAGCTGGAGGAATAATTCTCTACATACAGAATAGTAATATGTTCGCAGTTACATTAGTCGTAGTGGTTTTGTATTTTATTATAGTCTTTAGCTTTAACAGCTGGTATAAGAAACTTAATCAGGTTCAGTTGGAGAATAATGCTCAGCTTACCTCTTTCTTTGTGGGGCCTCAGTTGCTGGTAAAGTTGGAGGTGCCATTGGAGGGAGTATAGGTGGACCTGTAGGTGCAGTTGCTGGAGTTTTAGTTGGAACAACTGTAATCTATATTTGGGATTCTGTTACGAAATTAGGAGGATTTTAAATGAATTTAAAAAATCATTTTATAAAGGAAAAAAAGAATTTGAGGAAGAGTGGAGTATTAAAAGAAAAGTTGGATTTATATACTATGTTGTCATAGGTTCTATAAGATGCGCTATTTTTCTGATATTTATGTATATAATTAAGTTCTTGATTGAATGGAAAGTTCAATTTAATGAGAATAGTGTAATTAGTATAGCAGTAAGTTCTATACTACTACCACTCATCTCTTGGGGTATAAATGAAATTAGATTTAAAAGAAGATGACGTTGAGGTTATATAATAACCATACTAAATTGAATTTCAATTGCTTCCTATGCCGCCAAACTTGTACTTGAAAGTATTGCTTTTGTGTTGGTGCACTGTTTAAATTTATAGTTGAACGTAATTATTAAGGAATTAGCTATTAAATAAACAAGTCAATTCATCTGCTGCAACAATTGTTCAATCATTTCGTCCTTAGTAAATGAGACCACCATCTTTCGTTAAAACTTGATAGTTATATCTTAGCTGAAAGTCAGTAAAAAAGTGAATTTGATCAATTTCTGATATGGTAAAAAGGAATGTGGATAATATGCGAAAATAATCCAATAATTGTTGAATGGTTATCCACCAATTACGCACTTTAGGGTATAAAATAATTTTTAAAAATCTATATTTTGCGCAAAAATCAGTTGGACTCGAAACGAGGTCGTGAATAGTTACGAAAATATTATAAAAAAATATTAGATTTATTACGGAGGATATAAAAAATGAACATTCTATCAGAACAATCATATGATATAAAAATGTAATTTCAAGATCAGGCAAATTTACAGCTACTAGGTTACAAGAGATATTAATGGAAACAGCTCAAAACTTTAAAGACTTTATAGCTAATAACGGTGAAACTATTATTACAACAACTAAAGCTGTAGAAGTCGTGGATAATGAACAGATTTTAGATGTGTGGATTTTCAGAGAAGGGTGCAAAGGGGATATTATTGATATTAAGAAACATATAGAGTATAGCATGCAAGTTTTACGGTATACAATATCTTAATATATTTTAAAACTAAGAGCTTATATTAAGACAAATTGTTATATACTTTTATAAATGTAATATAATTGAAATTATTACAAATATTATTTTATATAAAGGGGGAATTTTAATGTTGATAATTATTATTTATATTTTATCAAGAGGGGGGCCGGTGGAGGAGCCGGCGGAGGTGGAGCAGGTGGTTTTTAATTCATAATAATAAACAATCAAGATATCTTTGGTTACTTACAAACAATGTCATACTAAGTAAATTGTTCTTATATATGCCCTTAATATATAAAACAAATGTAACTAGAATTAAATATAGTAAATTACAAACCCAAAACATACTGTACTAAGGAGAACCAAAATGAAACCTATACTAATGAATATCAACGAAATGTCTGACAGTCGTGAAGTATACGATTCCAAACCCAGTTCAATATTTGCTATATTTATATATACCATATTAGGCATAATTACAGTTGCTCTTATATGGACTTATTTTGGAAGGATAGATATAGTAATAAAATCAAAGGATAAGGGGACGTTTCATCTGTCTTGTCTTCCCGTCCCCTTGTCCTCTCCTCAATGTCTTCCTTGTGTCAACAACCCCGTCCCCACGTCACCCCCCTTGTTTCATTTTAGCTTAATTGGCTTATTATAACAGACTAATATTTAATCATAGATGAAGTGCTCCTATTTGTTGTATTGGGGAGCATTTCATCTATGTTTTTATTCACGAAACAGAAAAATTCTAGTTATTAATTCAAGTATTTTTTTTCTTATTTGTTTTCTTTTGAAGCTCGACTACTACTATGGGGGTGATGGAAAGTAGTAATACGATTGCCCATTGACGAAGATTTAGGGGTACTACCTGAAATATGTTAGCAAGCGGAGCAAAGGATATTACAGCAATTTGTAAGAATGCACATATTATAAAGGATATAACGAGCCTTGTGTTTGTAAATATACCGATTTCTGAAAGTGACCGGTTGCTTCTCATATTGAAGGAATGAAAGAGCTGAGATAGGCTTAGTACCGCAAAGGACATGGTTCTACCCACCCAGGGAACCAAGGTTGGCAGGTTGCTTAGCTCATGGTTAACAATGGCCCTATATGTCTGTGGAGAGTCGTAATTTCTAACTCCTATAACAAAGGCGGTAAGGGCTAATGACCCAATAAGGATTCCTTCTATTATTATCTGTAAGGCGAGTCCATCTGCAAACATTCCCTTCTTAGGCGAGATGGGTTTTCTGTGCATTATATCCTTTGGTGCTGGTTCAACACCTAATGAAATTGCAGGAAGAGAATCTGTTACAAGGTTTACCCAAAGCAATTGAACCGCTACTAAGGGAGTGGGTAATCCTAATAATATAGCCACAAATATAGTGAGAATTTCTCCTATATTACTAGAAAGAAGAAAATGCACAGCCTTCTTAATATTATCATAAATCCCCCTACCCTCACGTACAGCAGCTACAATTGTAGCGAAATTATCATCAGTAAGTATCATATCCGAAGCATTTTTTGCAACGTCTGTTCCGGTAATGCCCATAGCACAGCCTATATCTGCGGTCTTTAAAGCAGGAGCATCATTTATCCCATCACCAGTCATTGCTACAACCTCGCCTTTATTCTGATAGGCTTTAACTATCCTAACCTTATGTTCTGGGGTTACTCTTGCAAAGACGCTAAAACGAGATATTGTTTTGTGAAGTCGTTCATCTGACATCTTTGATAATTCTTCACCGGTAATAGCTTCTGTCTGGCCCGTTAGAATTCCTAATTCCTTAGCAATAGCCTTTGCTGTCAAAATATGATCACCTGTTATCATCACAGGCTTAATTCCTGCCTGGCGACAGATTCTTACAGCCTCCTTAACCTCCTGACGGGGTGGATCTATCATGCCGATAAGTCCTATAAAGGTTAAATCTTCCTCAAGACTTTTGTTGGCAGATTTTGAGTCAAATTTGGGGAGGTTTTTAAATGCAACAGCAATAACTCTAAGAGCCCGACCTGTCATCGTAGTATTAATAGCATTTATCTTGTTTCTGTCTCTATTAGTCATGGGATGTCTATTCCCGTTTTTATAAATATGTGAGCAGCGAGGGATTAAGATATCAAATGCTCCCTTTGTGATACTGCGATAGGACCCTGTATCTGAATCTTTATGTACTGTAGTCATGAGCTTTCTAGTTGAATCAAAGGGTATCTCATATATTCTGCGATAAAGTGAATCCAAATCTGATTTGTTAGCTCCTGCATGATATGCGGAAAGGACTAGGGCATTTTCTGTAGGCTCACCATTGAGAATGGGCTGATTGTTCTCTATCTGTAATGTGGCATCTGAGCATAGGGCGGCGTGGGATAGGAGAAAGAAGCCATAGTCACTTTTTATATTTTCATTTCCCTCATAGGAGGAGATTTCAGTAACAGTCATTAAGTTTTGTGTCAAAGTTCCTGTCTTATCAGAACAAATTACTGTTGCACTTCCCAGAGTCTCTACAGCAGGTAGTTTTCTGATAACCACATTTCTTTTAGCCATTCTTTGTACACCTAAAGAAAGCATTATGGTAACTATAGCTGGTAGTCCCTCAGGAATAGCGGCTACGGCAAGGCTTACAGAGGTCATAAACATATCAAAAGGGGGGATATCTTTGTATATTCCAATTAAAAAGACTAGGCCACATATAATAAGTGCTGCAATTCCAAGAACCTTACCGGTTTTTGCCAGTCTTTTTTGTAATGGAGTATCAGGAGTATCATCCTCCATAATCATTTTAGCAATATGTCCTACCTGTGTATCCATTCCAATAGAAGTAACTATACCTACACCCCTACCATACAGTACAGTGCTTGTAGCCATGGCCATGTTTATTTGGTCAGCAAGATTAGTATCAGGCAACAAGCATACATTAGCATTCTTTTCTACGGGGTGGGATTCTCCAGTCAGGGAGGCCTCCTCAACTCTAAGATTAACACTGTGGACCAGCCTACAATCAGCTGGAACAAAGCAGCCAGTTTCTAAGATTACTATATCTCCTGGAACTAGCTGTGAGGAAGGAATTTCAGTAACCTTATTATCTCTTAGTACATGGGCTAGGGGAGCAGACAGTTTTTTTAGGGCGTTTAGTGCTTTTTCAGCTTTTGTCTCTTGTAAAACCCCAAGAAATGCATTTACTATTATTATTAATAATATAATAACTGGGTCAACAAAGTCAGGCTTACCATCCATATATGATACAAATAAGGATAACATAGCAGCACATATTAAGATTATAATCATGAAATCAGCAAATTGAGCGATGAATTTTTGCAGAAGATTTTTGCCTTTCTTCCCCTTTAATATGTTTTCCCCATATAGTTTTTGTCTTTCCTCGATATCTTCAAGAGAAAGCCCCTGTTTAATATCGGTTTTCAATTTTTTTATAGTGTCTTCTATGGATATACTATGCCAGTGCATTTTACCTCCATTTCTGCGCATGATTGATAATAGGTTGATCTATGCGACTATGGTTAAATTGGTCAATCTTCTTTAAATTATATGAGGATAAAAGTGAATTATGTAAGAAATGAATTATGGGTAAACAACATCATTCTTATTATAAAAAACATTTAATTATATTTAAAAATGGAGTATACTATTATAATGCATAGCTAGTATGTTGGATTTAAGTTAAATTTTAGAAAGTATAGAGGTGTAAGATGACTAAAAACATGACCCGGGATATGACTGAAGGAAGTCCGGCTAAATTAATACTGAAATTCTCAGGACCAATGTTAATTGGTAATATATTTCAACAGCTATATAATATGGTAGACTCAATTGTAGTAGGCAAATTTGTTAATAAGGATGCTTTGGCAGCAGTAGGCGCATCAGGTTCATTGATATTTCTTATTTTTGGACTAACTTTTGGTCTATCAGCTGGTATCTCAATAGTAATTTCACAGTATTTTGGAGCTGGGGATTATGACAAGGTTAGAAAGAGCTTTGCTACGGCTACATATATGATATTTGTAGCCGCAGTTATTATGGGTCTAATTGGATTCTTTGTTGGTCGTCCTTTACTAAACCTTTTAGGTACTCCGCCTGAGATTATTGATCAATCTACAATCTACGTGAAGATTTCATTCCTTGGGATTTTAGGTATAGCAGGCTATAATGGTATATCAGCTGTCCTTAGAGCCTTAGGAGATTCAATAACTCCCCTAATCTTTCTCATAGTTGCAAGTATTTTAAATGTTGTTCTAGATCTGCTTTTTGTAATAGTGTTTAAAATGGGGGTTCCAGGTGTGGCTATAGCGACAATAATTTCTCAATTTGTCTCAGCTACAGGTTGTATTATTTATGCTTTAAATAAGATTAAAATTCTTCGAATGCCTTTAAATGAATTCAAACCAGATAGAGATATCCTCAAAAAATGTATAAGACTCGGTATACCGGTTGCCTTACAGAATTCCTTTGTATCTATCTCAATGATGGCTTTACAATCTGTTATAAACAGCTTCCAAGCCACCATAATGGCTTCCTATACAGTGGTAAATAGGATTGAGCAGCTTGTTATGCAACCCTCCATGTCCTTAGGAGCAGCAGTGGCTTCATTCACTGGACAGAACATTGGTGCAGGAAAAATAGAGCGAGCTAAAAAGGGAATGAGATCATCTGTTATTATAATCTTAATATTTAGTCTTTTAATGCTTCCTGTTATGTACTTTGGTGGGGAATATATAATGAGACTATTTACAAAAAAAGAGGACTATGAGGTGGTTAGAAATGGGGTAGAGGGAATAAGGATAACATGCCTATTCTATAGCTTTTTAGGTCTAATATTCGTTACAAGAAACTTCCTAAGTGGGGCAGGAGATATTAAAATCCCCATGATTATGGGAATGATAGAAGTACTTGTTAGGGTAAGTTTGTCAATATACCTGTCCAGTATAATAGGATTTCATGGCATATTCTGGGCAACAGCACTTACTTGGTTTGCTACAGGAATTTTTGGAGCTATAAGGGTGATATCAGGTAAATGGAAAAATAAATCAGTTGTATCAGAGAGTATATAATAAGTATGGCTATTGAATCTGTATAATATAAAGAATATAAATAGTGGTCTGCTAACAAACCTGATTACTCGGTTGAATTAGCAGGCCTTTTTCTTTTCTTATTATATATGCTACGGATTATTAAGAAGCCTGTGAATACGATAAATATAGGCATTAAATTATGCTTGTAACGTTCATAGTAGCTAGCCACCCTGCTATAATTTTCTCGAAGAGAATAACCAAGTCCTATCAAGAGAGTATTCCATATTGTAATTCCTAAAAAAGATGCGGGAAAATATGTGGAAGGCTTTAGTTTTGCTGATCCTGCAAT